>CAYXBD010000011.1:0-10594 GCA_964463275.1 uncultured Alphaproteobacteria bacterium
ACCAGTCTTTTAGAATTGTAACATTTCTAGAAAAAGCATATTCATCATTTGATGGACTTAATTTAACTTGGGAAACATTGGAGGGTATAGCTAAACACAACGGACCTTTAAAAAATATAAATAAAAATAGTAGTATATTTTTTTTTAATGAAAATTGTATGGATCTAAATCTTAAGACATTTCCGTCACTAGAAGCACAGATTGCATCTATATCAGATGATATTGCTTATATGAATCATGATTTAGATGATGGCTTTAGAGCAGGACTGTTCAGTTCTAAAGACTTAAACAAGTTAAATTTTTATAAAGAAATTGTCAAAGAATACGGATTAGAACCTAATAGTGATAGATTTAAAAAAGAATTAGTAAGGAATTTGATAAATAAAATGGTTGTAGATCTAATTATAGAAACAGAAAAAAATTTACAGAAAATTAAACCAAAAAATGTTAATGATATAAGAAACGCAAGTTTTAATATTGCTTCTTTTTCAACTAAAATGAAAAGAAATATCTCGGAAATAAGATTTTTTTTAAATAAGAAAATGTATAATCATAAAACAGTTAGTGTTAAGACAAAAAAATATAAAAAAATAATAGAAATTTTGTATCAGCAATATTCAAATAATAAAGTTGATATTCCATTAAAATGGATTAAAGAAACTTACAGTAAAATACCTTCTTCTGTACAGTTTGGTACAGCAGATTTCAAAGTAAATAAAAAACAGATGATTATTGATTATATATCTGGGATGACTGATAGATATATTCTAAAAATTTATAATAAAAAATAAAAAAATGAGTTTTTACAGTACTTTAAAGAAAGATATTAATGTAATACTTAAAAAAGATATTCTTAAAAAAGACTATAAAAGTGAAGTATTAGATATGTTTCAAGTTAGTGAACCTCCAAAAGATAAATTTGGAGACGTATCTACAAATGCTGCATTAGCATTATCCAAATTTTTGAAAACTAGCCCTAAGACTTTTGCAGAGTTTCTTATTAAAGAGTTGAAAAAAGTTAAATATATAGAAGATGCTAAAGTTGAAGGACCTGGTTTTATAAATTTATCACTCAAAAAAGATTTTTGGTTAACTGAACTTAAAGAAGTCTTATTAAAAAATGATAGATATGGAGAAAGTAATATTGGAAAATCAAAGAAAGTAATCATCGAATTTGTTTCAGCTAACCCAACTGGCCCATTACATATAGGACATTGCAGAGGAGCAGTATATGGAGATGTTTTATCTAACATTATGAAGAAACTTGGCTATAAAGTTTTTAAAGAATATTATATTAACGACACCGGTTCCCAAATAGATAAGTTAACAAATTCTGTAATTTACAGATACAGCGAACTGTTTAATAAAAACAAAAAAGATATAGATAATAATTTGTACCCTGGCGAATATTTAATTGATCTCGCTAAAGACCTGAAGAAAAAATATGGATCTAAATTAATAGAAAATAATAAAAAAAATAATTTAACCATAAAAGTTTTTACCCTTAAGTGGATTATAAATTTGATAAAAAGTGATTTAAATTTACTAGGCGTAAAGTTTGATTTATTTTATTCTGAGAATGATTTGGTAAAAAAAAATAAAATTTCGATTTGTCTAGATACTTTAAAAAAAAGTAAATTAATTTATGAAGGAATACCAGAAAAACCGAAAGGGGGCGATTTAGACGAATGGGAGCCTAGAAAACAGTCTTTATTTAAATCAACTAAATTTGGTGATGATACAGATAGAGCAATACAGAAATCAAATGGAGATTACACTTATTTTGCAAAAGATATAGCGTACCATTTAGATAAATATAAAAGAGGTTTTAATTCTATGATAAATGTCTGGGGCGCGGACCACGGAGGTTATATTAAAAGACTTTCAAGCGCTGTAAAAGCAATAACAAATAACAAAGCTAATATAATTATTAAAATATGCCAACTTGTTAGAATTATTGATAAAAAAAAGACACTCAAAATGTCTAAAAGAGAAGGAAAATTTATTTCTTTAAAAAAAGTTTTGGACAATGTAGGTAAAGATGTGACAAGATTTATTATGTTGTTAAGAAAAAATAATGAGGATATTGATTTTGATTTAGAAAAAATAACTGAGGAAAGTAAAGATAATCCTGTTTTTTACGTACAGTACGCACATGCCAGATGTTGTTCTGTTTTAAGAGAAGCAAAAAATTATTTTAATCCAAAAGAAATAACACTAACTGAAATAAAAAAGAACGATTTAAAAAACCTTAATGATAAAAACGAAATTTTGTTAATTAAAGAAATTGTAAAGTGGCCAAAAATTATAGAAGACTCTGTATATTATCACGAACCCCATAGAATTACTTTTTTCCTACAATCATTATCATCAAAGTTTCATAGTTTCTGGAATTATGGAAAAATGGATCCTAGTAAAAGATTTATAAACATTGATAATAAAAATTTAACACTCTCAAGATTAAGTTTGATTTATTCAGTCAGAATTATATTAAGCAACGGTTTAAATTTACTTGGCGTGAAACCATTAAATGTAATGAAATAAAAAATAATGAATATAATTAAATTTTTATTAATAATTTTTGTTTTTGCTGCATTTTTTTTTCTAATAAAACATTACAATGATCTGGAAAATTACAGTCCTAATAAAAATGAAAATAAAATTCCAATAATTGAAGCAGATAATAAACCTTATAAAATTTTACCCCCACCTGAAGATCTAGATGATCCATTACAAAATTCATGTAGTCTAAACGATGAGTGCTAAAAATAATATTTCAAAAAAACCTATTCCTGTAGTTTTTGGAGTGAAAACTCATAAACTTAACAATAAAGAAAAAAAATTTTATAAAAGGGCTAACCCCTTAGGATTTATTCTTTTTGAAAGAAACTGTAAATCATTTACTCAAACAAAGTCACTTATTAAAGATTTAAAAGAAACCACATCTCATAAAAATACTATTATCATGATAGACCATGAAGGCGGAAGGGTTTCTAGATTAAAAAAACCACACTGGAAATTATATCCAAGTGCTGAAACTTTTGGCATAACAGCTGAAAAAAATTTAACTTTAGCAAAAAAACTTACATTTATAAATTCTTTAGAAATTGCTAAAGATTTGAAGAAACTCGGCATTAATATGAATTGTGCCCCTGTTCTAGATGTTAAGTATAATTTTACAAACAATGTAATAGGAGATAGATCTTTTTCTTCGAAACCAGAAATTGTTAGTGAATTAGGTAAATCATTTTGCAATGCTCATAAAAAAATTGGAATTATTCCTGTAATTAAACATATTCCAGGTCATGGTGCCTCAAGCAAAGATAGTCATAAAACAACGCCAAATGTTGATATGGATATAATATCGTTAAACAAGATAGACTTTTTCCCTTTTAAAAAATTAAATAAAGAATCTGCTGCTATGGTAGCGCATATCATTTATACGAAAATTGATAAAGCACTTGCATGTTATTCCAAAAAAGTTATTGAAAAAATAATCAGAAAAAAAATAGGTTTTAAGGGTTTATTGATATCAGATGATATAAATATGAAAGCCTTAAAAGGAACGATAAAGGATAAGGTGTTATCAATATTAAAGTCTGGTTGTGAAGTAATATTGCATTGTAATGCTAATATGAAAGAAATGGTACAGATTCATTCATCGATTCCCTTAATAAAAAATTCAACATTAAAAAAGATCAATAAATTTAGTAACTTAAGATAAATTTATTAAAAGAAATTATAGTCGTTATAATATAGAAAAAGTAATTATTAATTCTTATAATTAAATATAATATGTTTTCAAATTATATAACTCTAATATTTTAAAAATGAATGATTTTATATTAAATATAGACGGTTACGAAGGTCCAATAGAATTATTATTAGATCTTGCAAAAAAACAAGAAGTTGATTTAAAACATATATCAATATTAGAACTTGCTGACCAGTATTCTAATTATGTTAAAAACAAAATCAAAACTACTAATTTAACACTCGTTGCTGATTATTTAGTTATAGCCTCTTGGTTAACATATTTAAAATCTAGACTACTTTTACCAGAAAAAAAGAATGAAGAAGTGCCAGCTAGTACACTTGCTGAAAACTTACGAGAACAATTAATTAAACTAGATGAGATGCGAAGAGCTGGAGTAAATATATTATCACGTCCACAGTTGGATAAAGATTTTTTTAAGAATGGTCTACCAAAGAATACATTTGTTGAAAACAAATATACATTTGATTGCACATTATACGATTTATTAAGAAATATTGTTGATATTGATACTAGAAAAAAATTAAAGAATTTTAAATTAAATTTAAAAAAAGTATGTTCAGTAGAAGAAGCTATGAAAAATTTAAAAAAATTTTTTGAATTAGAAAATAATGATTGGATACCACTAGAAAGTATTATAAAAAATAAAGAAACTGATAATTTTATTAAGAAATCATATACAGCATCTCATTTTACTGCATCTTTAGAATTGGCTAAAGAAGGTCTTATTAACATAAGACAACACGCACCATTTGCACCTATTTATATAAAAAAAAAATCAGTTAAAAAATGACAGACGATAAAAATACTGGTTTAAAAATCATAGAAGCGATTTTATTTGCAAATTCTGATTTGGTTAATGAAAAAGATTTGCTTAAAAATATCCCTAAAAAATTAAATATAAAGAAACTTCTTGGCGAATTAAAAGACACATATAAAAGTCGTGGAATTAATATATATAATGTAAAAAATAAATGGGGATTTAGAACGGCCCCAAGCATGGCAAATTATCTTAAAATTGAAAAAAATTTAAAACGAAAGTTATCAAAGGCTGGAGTAGAAACGCTTGCAATAATAGCTTATTATCAGCCAGTAACTAAAGGAGAAATAGAAAAAGTCAGAGCAAGACATATAAGTCAAGGAACCTTAGATATTTTGTTAGAAAGAGGCTGGATTGAGTTAAAGGGAAGAAGGAAGACACCCGGAAAACCATTGACTTGGGGAACTACAGATAAATTTCTTGAACATTTTAATCTTACTGACCTAAAAGAACTTCCAACGATAAAAGAAATTAATCAATTAGGTATAATTGAAAAAAAAAGAGGTTAATTTGAATTTATTTAAAGATTTTTTTGTTCATAAATCTTTTAATACTTGGATCTTTATTTCTTTGTTCATTACTTTTTTTTTGTCATTTCCTATTATTTCATTAATTTTTAAAGTTCTTTTAAATTACAATAGCGATTGGAATGCAGTAATTAATATTGAGATTTGGGATTATTTGTTTAATTCTGTTTGTATAATTTTTTTCCAATCAATATTTGTAATTTTTTTTGGAGTATCTTCTGCATGGATAATAACAACGTATGATTTTCCTTTAAGAAAGATTGTGGATCTTTTTTTATTATTACCTTTAAGCATACCGCCGTATATAGCTGCAATAGCGTATGGAGAACTTTTTGATTATTCTAGTTATTCTCAGATTTTTATTAGAGAAAATATTCCATTTTTTAATAATATAAATTTTTTTAATATTAGATCTCTACCTGGTGTAATTTTTATATTTACAATAACCTTATATCCATATGTTTATATTATTTCTAGAGCCGCATTCTCTGAAATTTCTTTTACATACAATGAAATTGGAAAAACTCTTGGATCAAAACAATTAAGGATTTTTTTTAAAGTTTTTTTGCCATTGGCGATATTTCCAATAACTGGTGGAGTTATTTTATCAATTTTAGAATCTTTAAATGATTTTGGCACTGTACAATATTACGGAGTAGATACTTTTACTACTGGTATTTATAAAACTTGGATAGGTTTAGGGGACATAAATTTAGCCGCGCAAATATCAATTTTCTTTTTATTTTTTATTTTTTTTATTTTATTTTTGCAAAAAAGATTTTTATCTAATGAAAAAATTAATTTAAAAACAAGTAATAAAAAAGAAACCAACTTACTTTCATCAGGGAAATTAAAAAAAATATTTTTAGTTACTTTTTGTCTATTTCCTACAATATTGGGTTTTTTTATACCATTTATTTTTTTGTTATTAAATTCAATTCAGGCTTTGGAAATTTTTCTGTTAAAAGATACAGTTATCAATACATTCAATACTGTTTTTCTTGCATTATTTGTCTCATTTATAATAATTTTTTTATCGTTAATAATTAATTACTCAGCTAGGATTAAGCCAACAAAAATAAATTTATTCTTTAATAAAGTTTCATCACTTGGATATGCGATACCCGGGTCTATTATTGCAATTGGAATACTCGTACCTTTTACATTTATTGATAATTTATTTATAAATATTTCCAAAAATAATTTTAATTTGGACATTAATACTTTTTTCACAGGAAGTATATTTGTTCTCTGTTTTGCATACATTGTTCGTTTTTTTACAATATCACAAACAAATATTGAGAGTAGTTTTTACAGAACATCAAAAAATATAGATGATGCAGCTAGATGTTTAGGAAAAAAATCAAATTTTATTTTGTTCAATATACATATTCCACTAATGTCAATGAGTATCTTATTATCATTGATTTTAGTATTTATTGAGATATTAAAAGAATTATCTGCCACTCTTATTTTAAGACCATTTAATTTTAATACATTAGCTATACAAGTTTACGAGTATGCATCAGAAGAGAAAATTATTGAATCTACCATACCATCATTAATTATTGTTGTTTTATGTGTTATAGGCATAATATTTATATCTAGAATTAATGATCATTTATTAAAAAGTGGTAAAAGATAAAAATATAGAAATTCAGAATTTATCCCAAACAAAAGATAATAAAAAAATATTAGATAATATTAATCTTAGCATTCCTATTAATAAAGTAGTCTGTCTTGTTGGCCCATCTGGTTGTGGTAAAACATCTTTATTAAGAGCCATTGCCGGTCTTGATAATTTTAATTCAGGAAGAATTTATTTTGACAATAAAATTATTTCAAAACCACATTACTCAGTTCCAACTGAGAACAGAAATATCGGATTAGTTTTTCAAGAGTCAAATTTATTTCCGCATTTAAATGTTTTTAAAAACGTATCTTTTGGTTCAAAAAAAAAAAAATATAAAGATATTCAGAAGGAAACATTTGAAATTTTAAAAAAAATTGGCCTTCCTCATTATGCAAATGTTTATCCACATCAACTATCAGGAGGCCAAAAACAACTTGTTGCTATTGCACGATCTTTATTAACTAAGCCAAAATTAATTATGATGGACGAACCCTTTGCAAATTTAGATGAAAGATTAAAAAATAAAATTCGTGATATAACTTTACATTTACTTCAAAAAACATTTACAACAGCTTTAATAATCACTCACGATCCTGATGATGCTATGTTTATGGGAGACTTTATTGCAGTTATGAATAATGGTAAAATTTTACAGTTTGATACACCTACAAATATATATAACAAACCAAATTCACCTTTTGTTGCAAGGTTTTTTGGCGAAACTTTATCTATAAAATCTAAAGTTGATAACAAAAAAGCCAAAACTATTTTTGGACCAATAAATGTCACAAATTCGAAATCAGGAAAAGAAATTGAAATAATTTTTAGATCAGAAACTTTTAATATCACTAAAAATAAATCAAAAAATCATACGAATAAGATTAAAAGTAAAATAATTGCTGTGAAGTATATTGGTAATAACTCATACTTACATCTTGATATATTAAATAACTCGTTTCAAAAACATATACATATAAAAGTTTCAGGAAAATTTATCCCACCTAAAAATAAAATTTGTTATATTAATATTGGTAAAAAAAATTTTTTTATTTTTTAATATAAATTTAAATTTAAGGTGAAATAAAATATGACTCCAGGAATTTGGCAATTACTATTAGTCTTAATTATAATCCTTATACTTTTTGGACCAGGTAAGTTGACTTCAGTTATTAAAGATCTTGGTAAAGGTTTACAGGGATTACGATCTTCATTAAAAGAAGGATCGAAAAAAAAGAAAAAATAGTTTAATCATAAAAAATGTTTAACTTAGGATGGACTGAATTACTTCTTATAACAATAGTTTTTCTTATTTTTATAAAACCACAAGACTTTCCATTTTTTATAAAAAAAATAGCAAAAATTTTTTATAAAATAAAAAATTTATTATCCGATATAACAGAAGATTTCAAAGATGAAATATATGACGATGAGTTCAAAAAAAAGAATAAAGAAATACTTAAAATAGAGAAAGATTTGAAAAAAATTAAAAAAAATAAACATTGATTTTAAAAAAAAATAACAAAGAAACTTTATTATCAAGTCATCTAAGCGAACTTAGAAACAGGTTTCTGTATTTTTTTCTATTTTTTGTTTTATCATTTTTATTTTCCTACTTATTTATTGAAGATATTTTTAATTTCATCTCTGAGCCTTTTGTTAATTCTATAGATTTTAAAGAAAACAAAAGACTTATTTATACTGGCTTAGCTGAAGCTTTCTTAAGTTATTTGAAATTAGCGCTAGTTTCTGCATTTATAATATCATCACCTTTTTTTATTTACCAGATATGGGCTTTTATTGCCCCAGGATTATTAAAAAAAGAGAAAAGAATTATTTTTCCTTTTTTATTTTTAATTCCAATTATGTTTATTTTAGGATTCTTTTTTGTTTATTATCTTATTATACCTCTTGCATGGGATTTCTTTATAGGGTTCGATACATCAACATTAAATAATAATTTTTCTATTGAACTTGAACCAAAAATAAACGAGTACGTTTCAATAACATTAAAAATTGCTATTGCCTTTGGTTTAGCGTTTCAATTACCTACAGCTATTTTTTTATTAACTTTGTTAGGACTAACATCGCCAGTTGATTTACAAAAAAAAAGAAGATTTGTAATAGTAATTATTTTTTTAGTTGCAGCAATAATTACACCTCCTGATATTATTTCACAAGTTGGCTTAGCTGTACCAATTATTTTTTTATATGAGATTTCAATTTTTATATCAAAATTTTTTGAAAAAAAGAAAAAATAAAATTTTGTTATAATAATATTTAATTGCAAAAAAATGTTAGATATTAAATGGATAATAAACAACCCAATTGAAGCAGATAAGGCTTTTAAAAAAAGAGGTTTAGAACCTCTTGCAAATAAATTAATAAAAATGAGCAAATTTCGCTCTGAAGTTTTTGTAAAACTTGAAAATTTCCTTAAACAAAGAAATGTTCTTTCTAAAGAAATACCTAGCACTAAGGATGTATCAAAAAAAAAAGAATTAATAAAAAAAGTAAAATTATTAAAAAATGATATTGCTAAATTACAAGATGGCAAAACTTCAAAAAATTCGGTTCTCGATAACTTTCTTATGGAATTACCCAATTTTTTAGATGACACTGTTCCAATAGGAAAAAATGAAAAAGATAATGTAGAAATAAGAAAATTTGGAAACATAAAAAAATTTGATTTTGAAATAAAAGATCATGTTGATCTAGGCGAAGAATTAGATGTATTAGATTTTAAAACAGCTAGTAAAGTTTCAGGTTCTAGATTTGTATATATAAAGAATAATCTTGCCAAACTTGAAAGAGCATTAGCCTCATACATGATAGACAGTAATATAAAATTTGGCAACTTTACAGAAATTTATACACCTTTATTAGTAAATGAAGATGCTTTAAAAGGTACTGGCCAGCTACCAAAATTTGATTCGGATATTTTTAAAACAAGAGAAAATTTATGGCTTATACCTACAAGCGAAGTTACTTTAGTTAATTTAATTAGAGATCAAATTATAAACGAAGATAACTTACCTTTAAGATATACATCTTATACACCTTGTTTTAGGTCCGAAGCAGGAGCTGCGGGGAAAGATACAAGAGGATTAAAGAGACAACATCAATTTGGTAAAGTAGAAATTGTATCAATTACATCTCCTGATGAATCTGAGAAAGAACACCAGTTTTTGCTAAATGCCGCAGAGAAAATTTTACAAGATCTTGAACTTCCATATAGGGTATGTGAATTGTGCTCAGGTGAAGTTGGTTTTGCTTCAAAGAAAACTTTTGATCTTGAAGTTTGGATTCCTAGTACAAAAAACTATATGGAAATTTCCAGCATTTCAAATTGTGGAGATTTTCAAAGCAGACGAATAAATGCCAGATATAAAAAAAATGATAAAAATATATATCCTCATACTTTAAATGGTTCCTCCTTAGCTATTGGTAGGAGCATTATAGCAATTTTAGAAAATTATCAAAATAAGGATGGTTCAGTAAATATTCCTAAAGTTTTAAAAGAATATATGAATGATTTAGAGAGGTTATAATTATTTTTGATAAAAAATTTAAAAAGAATAAATTTAATTTTAAAATTACGTAAGCTTGGAGTTACTAACCACAAAGTATTATCAATTGTAGAAAAAGTTCCTAGAGAAAGTTTTATTGATAAAGAATTATCTTATAAAGCATATCAAAATAACGCACTACCCATAGAATGTAACCAAACAATTAGTCAGCCCGCAGTTGTTGCAAAAATGACAGAGTTATTGGAACCAAAAAAATCAATAAACGTACTAGAAATTGGAACTGGTTCAGGGTATCAAACTGCAATTTTGTCA
>CAYXBD010000012.1:0-10507 GCA_964463275.1 uncultured Alphaproteobacteria bacterium
TAAATGCGGCAACTAAAATTATTAAACTTAAAATTAAAAACATTACATTTTTTTCGGTTTGTATCGCGTTAAAAAAAGCTTCGTTAGAATATCTCCAGTCATATATTTGATAATTTGAAAAGTTTTGTTTACTTAATTCTTCTTTAAAAGAATCAACAGTATCAAAATCATGAAACTCAATTTGAAAATATGGCTTATTAGAATCTGAAATAAAAAGTTTTTGTGCATTGGTATAATTTGTAAAAACTAAATTATTATCATATGTATACATGCCTGAATCAAAATAACCGCCTATTGTAAAAGTTTTAATTCTTGGAATAGCTCCAAAAGGTGTATTTGATATCTTGGGTATTATTAATTTAAATTTATCACCAACTTTTAAATTAAGTTTATTCATTAACTTTGTTCCGATTATTATGTGATTGTCATCAAACTTAAATTGATTACTAATTTTCATTTTTTTTTTATCATTCTTTAAATCAATAAGATCTTTTTTGTCTATACCTTTTACAATTATCCCAGTCGAATTATTTTTTATAGATAGAAGACCTTGTCCGTCAATTATTTTTCTAAAAGAGTTAACTTTTTCATTTGAATTTAAAAAATTTGAAAATGCATCATCATTAAAGTTTCTATTATGAAAATGTACATTTAAATGACCATTAATTCCTATTATTTTATCTAATAATTCAATTTTAAATCCGTTCATTACAGACATTACGATTATTAAAGTTCCTACACCTAAAACTATTCCGAGAAAAGAAAACAAAGATATTATTGAAACCATAGTATTTTTCTTACTTGGTTTTAAGTACCTTAAAGCTATGAAAAGAGATGGAAAATTTGAAATCATAAATTAAATCTTTTTTAATATCTCATTTACATTCTTAATTTTCATAATTTTATTTGTTTTTCTATTTTTTAATTCAAAACAACTGTCTTTTAAAAATTTTTCACCTAAAATAATTTGATATGGAACTCCTATTAAGTCCATGTTGGCAAATTTCTCTCCCGGTCTTTCGCTAGTATCATCATATAATACATCAACATTATTTTTTTTTAGATAGTCATAAATATCATCTGATACTTTTGTTAAATCTTTATTTTTAATATTTAAATTAATAAGACCTATATCAAAAGGAGAAATACTTTTAGGCCAAATAATTCCTTTGTCATCATGAGATGTTTCTATAACAGCAGCAACCAATCTAGATATACCAATTCCATATGAACCCATTTCAACATTATTTTTTTCTCCTTTTTCATCTAAAACATAAGCGCCAAGTTTTTCTGAATATTTAGTTCCAAAATAAAAAATATGTCCAATTTCTATACCTTTTGTTTTAATTAATTTATTTTCATTTAAATCTTGTTTCTTTTTATATTCATCGTCTGTTACTGAATATAAGTTTCTTAATAAATTAAACGAGTTAGTTATATCTAACTTATTGATATTGCCTATTTTTTTGTCATAAAGTATATTAGTATCTCCTGAATCACTTATTAAATGAAATTCATGACTTAAATCGCCTCCTATAGCGCCAGGATCTGCCTTTACGGGTATTACTTTAATTCCAATTTCCTTAAAAATTTCTAAATAACATTTAAACATATTGTCATATGATTTTTCAGCACCATTTTTTGTTAGATCAAAAGAATAATTGTCCTTCATTAAAAATTCTCTACATCTCATAACTCCGTAGCGTGGTCTAATTTCATCTCTAAATTTCCATTGTATTTGATAAAGATTTTTGGGTAAGTCTTTATAACTTTTTATGTATTCTTTAAAAATTTCAGTTATTAATTCTTCATTGGTTGGACCATACAAAAGTTCTTTTTTATTTCTATCATAAAATTTTAGCATTTCAGGTCCATAATCATTATATCTTTCACTTTTTTTCCAAATATTTGATGATTGTATGGTGGGCATTAACAATTCCTGACAACCGTACAAATTATGGAACTTTCTTACTATATCTTCTATTTTTTTTAATATCTTTAAACCCAAAGGTAACCAGGCATATATTCCAGATGTTGTTTGTTTAATCATAGATGATTTAATCATCAGTTTATGAGATATTAGCGTTGCATCAGATGGTATATCTTTTCGTGGTTTTAAAAAATAATCAGATAATTTCATTTTAGTTATTTAGTATAATCAAAAACAAAAAATTGATTTTTTATTATATAAAATACTATTAACCATAAAATAAAAGCTATTAAAGAAGTTATTATAAACTTTTTAACAATAAATGGATTTTGAGGTGCTCCATCAGCATGTCCCTTTTCTACTTTATCAGGTTTCTTTATGCCAATTGGCAAAATAGTAAATATAACTAACCACCATATTATCACATATATTAAAAAACCTTTTAGAAATTCGATCACTGTTATTCTTCTTCTAATTCAATTAATGTTCCACAAAATTCTTTAGGGTGTAAAAATATAATTTTTTTATTCTGTGAACCTTTAACTGGTTTTCCTGTACCTAAAATTGTTACTTTCTTTTTATTTAATTCTTCTAATGATTTATCTATATCTGAAACTTCAACACATATATGATGCATTCCACCATAAGGATTTTTATCTAAGAATCTTTTTATTGGTGAATTATCTCCATATGGTTCCATCAATTCAATTTTTGTATTTTCTAATTCAACAAAAACAACCGTTACACCGTGTTCTGGATAACTTTTCGGTTTAGAAACAACGGCGTTAAATTTTTCTCTATATATATTTCCTGCTTCCTTTATATCTGGCACAACTATAGCTATATGATTTAATCTTTTAAGCATTTTTTTTTAAATTTTAATTATATGTATTTCAATTATAGGTTTCATATCTAAAGCTTTTCTAAAAAATTTTTTTGAAAAAATATTAATTTTCTCCTTTAAAAATTCGTCAATAAACTTTTTATTTTTTAGTTCCTTTAAATAAGTATGAACATTGTTTATTAAATTTTTTTCAAAATTCTTAATATTTTCATTATTAAAAAAACCCTTACTAGATATTACTGGTTTTGAAATTAATTTATTATCTTTATTTAATGCCAATGAAATTAATATAGATCCGTTATAAAGCATTTTTTTCCTATTTTTTATTGCTTCTTCATTAATTGGTATAATTTTTTTACCATCTAACATAAGTCGGCCTGAAGGAATTGCTCCTAACACTTTAGGTTCGCCAGGTGCAACTTTTAGTAATAAACCGTTTTTTAGAATTAAACCTTTTTTTACTCCACATTTTTTAGCAATTTCTACATTGCTTTTTAAATGGTGATATTCTCCATGAACTGGGATTACTATTTCCGGTTGTACCCAATTGTACATTTTTTTCAATTCTTCTACATATGGATGCCCGGATACATGGACAAATTCGTCTGATTCTGTGACTACATTTATATTTCTTTCTTTTAAATCGTTTTGTACTTTTGTTATTGATCTTTCGTTTCCGGGAATTACTTTCGATGAAAATATAACGGTGTCTCCTTCTTCTAAAAAAATATTTTGATGCATATCGTTTGCTATTCTAGATAAGGCTGCTCTTGGTTCTCCTTGTGATCCAGTACATATTAAAAGAACTTGTTCTCTTGGATATTCCATTGCTTCTCTTTCATCTAGAAATGGTTCAATGTTTTTTAAGTATCCTGAATCTAAAGCAGCTTGATACATTGTCCACAATGATCTACCGCATAAAGCAGCTGCTCTTCCAGAATCTTTTGCTATATGTGCAAATGTTTCTAATCTAGCTAAGTTACTTGAAAAACTAGTTATAGCTATTCTATTTTTGGTTCTTTTAATTATTTTTATAAGGCTTTCTCTTAATTTTTCTTCTGAGCCTGAGTGACCTTCAACATTTGAATTTGTAGAATCGCTAACAATAGCAAGTACTCCATTCTTACCAAAAGATTCCAATTTTTTTTGATTAAAATTTCTTCCTACTAATGGTTTTGGATCAATCTTCCAATCTCCAGTATGTAAAATATTACCAAATTTTGTTTTAATACCTAAAGCATTCGGTTCGGGTATTGAATGAGTAGTTGAAATTACATCTATTTCAAATGGACCTAATTTAAAATTACTATCTAATGAAATATTTTTTAAAAATTTTGGTTTAATTTTTAATTCTTTTAATTTTCTTTTTAATACTGCTGAAGCAAAAGGAGTGGCGTATACCGGGCATTGTAATTGTGGCCACAAATGTCCCACTGCTCCAATATGATCTTCATGAGCGTGTGTTATGATTATTCCTAAAAGATTTTTTTTATTTTTCCTTACAAATTCAGGGTTAGGCAAAATTATATCAATACCTGGAGTTTCTTCAGAATTTCCAAAAGTTATTCCCAAATCAACTACTATCCATTTACCTTGTGTACCATATAAGTAAAAGTTCATTCCTATCTGTCCTACACCTCCAATAGGACAAAATATTATTTCATTTTGTGGAACATATGTATTTATTAAATTTTCAGGTAAGTTATTTGTCATAATTTAATTTAAAAATTTCAATTAAACCTATTATTGTTAAATTTTCATTAATAGTACTTATTAAATTAATATCTTTTGAAATAATTTTAGACAATCCTCCTGTAGAAACACAAAATAATTTTTTTTTAAATTTTCTTTGTATTTTTTTTATTATAAAGCTTACTAAGCCAACATACCCCCAATATATACCACTTTGAATTGCATCTTTAGTGTTCTTCCCAATAATATTGTTATTTTTTTTAAATTCAACCAAAGGTAATTTAGATGTCTTATGATATAAATTCTCTATTGATAAATTAATGCCTGGGGTTATCAAGCCTCCAATATAATTACCATAATTATTAATTACATCAAAAGTTGTTGTCGTGCCAAAATCAATTACTAAAGCGGGTGTTTTATATAATGATTTGACAGCTATTGTATTTACAATTCTATCTGCTCCCACTTCTTTTTTATTTTTGAAATCAATTTTAATATTCAATTTAGTTTTATTAAATTTAACAAAATGTGGTTTTTCCTTTAAAAAAAATAAACAAGATTTTTTTAAATCATTATCAATATGAGATACAACGGATGAAATAATACATTGTATTTTATTTTGTACATTTAATATTTTTTTTATCTGCATAAATTTTTTAAATAAATTCTTTTTTTTTTTAAAATCTATAGTTTTAATTCTATTTACTTTATAAATCTTAAAATCTTTTACCAAAGCAATAACAATATCTGTATTTCCAGCATCTATTGCAAAAAAATTATTTGCATTCATATAACTTGATCTCCATAAAATAAGTCTTTTATTTTATTCTTAATCTTTAATTTAATTCCACCATTAATTAGAACGTTTAATAATTTGCCTTCAACATAAATATTTCGCTGTTTAATAACAATGTTATTATTCTTTTTATAAATGTTAGATATCCATTTATTTTTTATAAAATTAAAATTTTTTTTTTTCCAAAAATAATAATTTCTAAAAAATATTTTTAAGAACAAATCAATAAAAATATCTTTATCAATTTGAATCTTTTCATTTTTTAATGATGAAGCTTTAAAATTATTTTTTTTTAAATGAGGAAAGTTTATTAAATTTAAACCTATTCCTATAATAACCCATTTTATTTTCTTATTCAAATATGACGAAGTTTCTATTATAACTCCAGCTATTTTTTTTTTATTTAGAAGAATATCATTAGGCCATTTGTATTTAATATTTATATTTTTTTTTTTCTTTTTTAATGTTTCGCCTATGGATATTGATGTTAAAAAAGAAAGTTGATTTACAGTTTCAAGTTTGCATTTAGGTTTCAATAAAATTGATAAATGCAAATTGCCTGGATATGAAAACCATTTAGTATTTCTCCTACCATAACCATCTGTTTGATTGTCAGCGCTTAAACATAAATTGTTAATTTTTTTATTTAGCAATAATAGTTTCTTAATTTCTAAATTAGTGCTTTTTACTGTTTTTAAATTTATTAAATTATATTTTTCTATCATCATTAGTTGGTCAATAAAGATTCATTAATAATTTCTAAAAAATCCGAAAGAAAAATTATTAAGAAAATACTTATAATTAATGCAACAACGATTATTAATTTAGAAATTACAGATATATTTGTATATATTTCATTTACTGGGTTATCAAAAAACATAACTTTTATAATTCTTAAATAATAAAATGCTGAAATAATTGATGTAATAACTGCAATTACTGCTAATAAATATAAGTTACTTTCTATTGCTGAAATTAAAATATATAATTTTCCAAAAAATCCGGATAATGGCGGCAAACCTGCTAAAGAAAATAAAAAAATTGCAAAACTAAAAGATAAAAAGGAATCTTTTTTTAATAAACCTGAGTAACTTTTGATATTTTCTAAATAAATTCCATTAACTTTATTTTTCAAGCATAACAAACATGTAAAAATGCCTAATATGCTAACCATGTATATTGAAATATAAAGTTGTGCACTTTTAATTCCTAATTCGTTACCGGTTAATATACCTATTAAAATAAAACCCATATGACTTATTGAACTATAAGCCAAAAGCCTTTTGATATTATTTTGATTTACAGCTGCTATAGAACCTAATATCAAAGATATGATAGATACTAAATATAAAATCTGAAACCATGCATTATAATAATGTTCAAATGGAATATTTAAGAATTTTATTAGAAAAGCAATTGCGCCAACTTTAGGTATGGTGGTAAAATAAGCAGTTATAGGAGTTGCCGATCCTTCATAAACATCCGGTGCCCACATATGAAAAGGAACAACAGCAATTTTAAAAAACAAACCACATAAAATTAATACAAAACCTATACTAAGAATTAAAAAATTTTCATTATTGTCTATTGAGTACTTTATAGATTTAGAAATTTCGTAAAAATCTGTTGAATTGGTAAATCCAAAAATTATTGATAGGCCGTATAATAATATTCCTGAAGAGAGTGCGCCCATTACAAAATATTTAACACCTGATTCTGAAGACTTAATATCATATCTTGTATAAGCGGCTAAAATATAAAGACAAATGCTTTGTAACTCTAAACCAAGAAACATAGAAATAATATTTCTTGAAGAAATTAAAATTAACACACCAACTAAAGATAATAGAATTAAAAAAAAGAATTCAGGGGTAAGTATATTTAAATCCTTAAGATAATTATAAGATATATAGATTATTACTAATGAACCAGAAAAAACTATAACCTTAAAAAAAAGTGAGTATGAATCATTCTCAAGTAAATCATTAAATGAAGTTGTGTTAAGATCTACTAAGTATACAGAGCAGTAAAATGAAATAACTAATGAAGTAAGACTAATGTATAGAATATTCTTATAAGAATCTTTATCATTCTTAAAAAAAATTCCATACAACAAAATAAAAATAGAGCCGAGTATTAAAGCAATCTCTGGAGAAAATAATTTAATATCATTAAGTTCCATTTCAAATAATAATTAATTTATTAGTAGATAATTCATAAAAACTAATCAAAAAATTAGGATATATTCCCAGTATAATAATCAATAATAAGAAAATAAGATAAACTAAAGTATCTCGGGTATTTAAATCAACAATTCCTCTGTAATTGTTATTTCCAAAACATACACGATTATAAAGCCATAAAATATAACAAGCAGAAAGAATAACTCCTGAGGCTGCAAAGAAACATATAATAAAATTAATTTTAAAAGCACCCAGTAAAATTAAAAATTCGCCAATAAAACCAGTGGTTCCTGGAAATGAAATTGCCCCTAAACAGTAAATCATAAAAAAAATAGAAAATTTTGGCATCTGTTTAAACATTCCGCCAAAATTATCAATACGTTTTGTATTAATTCTTTCAATTAAAGTTCCGGCTGATAAAAAAAGCGCTGATGAAATAAGTCCGTGGCTAATCATTTGAAAAACTGAACCTTGTAATCCTTCTAGATTTCTTGAAAAAATTCCTATAGTAACAAAACCCATATGAGCAACTGAAGAATATGCGATCAATTTTTTTAAATTTGTTTGAGCTAATGCAACTATAGAAATATAAATTATTGCAATTAAGCTTATGGTAAAAATAAATGGTGCAAAAAATTCAGAAGCTTCGGGAAATAAAGGAAGTGAATATCTTAAAAAACCATACCCGCCTAATTTTAATAAAACTCCCGCTAAAATAATAGAACCAGCTGTTGGAGCTTCTACGTGAGCATCTGGGAGCCATGTATGAAAAGGCCACATGGGAATTTTAATAGCAAATGATGCGAAAAAGGAAAGAAATAACCAAATTTGCAGAATGAATGGGATATCGTTATTAATCAATAATGTCAGATTGCTAGTTCCGGAATAAAAATATAGTGTCAAAATGCCTAAGAGCATTAATAAGGACCCAGAAATGGTAAAAAGAAAAAATTTGTAGGAAGCATAAACTCTATTTTTTCCACCCCATATACCTATGATTAAAAAAAGAGGAATTAATGATCCTTCAAAGAAAATATAAAAAATAAATAAATCTAAGGATGAAAAGACACCGATAAGAAAACATTCGATCATTAAAAATGATGCAATGTAATAACCGATATTTTTATTAATTTTGTTCCAACTGATAACTATACAAACTGGTATTAATAAAGTAGTTAAAAGAATAAAAGATAATGAGATACCATCAATCCCAAGATAATAATAAATTCCTAAATCATTTATTATTTTAAAATTTTCAACAAATTGAAATTGTGTTTCTGTTTTATCAAAGGAATGAAATAAAATTAATGATAAAAAAAAAGTTATTATTGAGGTCCAAAGTCCTATTTCTTTTATTTTTCTTTCATAGGATTCATCTTTTTTATTTATAAGTAATATAACTAAAGACCCAATGAAAGGAAAAAAAATTAATAGAGTTAATATTGGAATATTTGTCAATTCTAAATACTAATTAAAGAAAATTATAAAAGTAATTAATAAAGTCATTCCGATAATGAAAGAAAATACATAATGATAAATGTAACCACTTTGCAAACTGCTAAAAAATTTTGATATTTTTTTTGTTGATAAAGCCAAAGCGTTAGGACCGAGCCTATCAATTAATCCTATATCTATTTTTTTCCATATGTTATCAGATAATTTAATTATATTTTGAACAAATAAATGATTATAAAGTTCATCAAAATACCATTTGTTTAAAAGAAATTGATAAATCGGATTAAATTTTTTTTGTAATAATAAAATTAAATTATCTCTAAAAAAATATAAGTAAAAAAATAAAAATATTCCAAAAATTGCTGAAATTGTTGGGATTAAATTGATGAAAAAACTTTCATGATGTAAATCAAAACCTGAAATTATAGCAACTTTTGAGTTTATCCATAGTTGAATATATTTTTCATTAATAAAAAAATCTTTAAAAAAATAACCAGAAAAAGTTGCAAAAAAACCAAGTAAAATAAGTGGTAATAAAATAAAAAAAGAAGATTCTTTAACAGTTTTATATTGAATAATTGAAAAATTCAATTGTCCATGAAATACATGGTAAATTAATCTAAACGAATATAGGGATGTAAGTACTACAACAATAATAGATAATAGATAAACATATTTTGATAAAAACAAATTTGACGATAATCCTGAGTTGACTATAAGTTCTTTTGAATAATAACCAGAAAAAAAAGGTATGCCTGAAAGAGCAAGGCTTCCAATTATCATAATTAAATAAGTCAATGGAAGTTTTCTCCATAATTTTCCCATTTTTTTTATATTTTGCTGATGATTTAAAGATTTAATAACAGATCCCGCTCCTAAAAAAAGTAATGCCTTAAAAAATGAATGAGTTACAAGATGAAACATTGCCAGATTATACATAGAAAAGCCAGCGGCTATAAACATAAAACCTAATTGACTACAAGTAGAATATGCAATAATTTTTTTTATATCATTATGAGTTAAAGCAACGGTAGCGGCAAAAATCGCCGTTAAAGAACCTATAAATATTATTAAATTTGAAACAAAAAAAGAATTGTTAAAAAAAATAGACATTTTGCAAATTAAAAATACACCAGCTGTAACCATAGTTGCTGCGTGAATTAAAGCAGAAACAGGTGTTGGTCCTTCCATAGCATCAGGCAACCATGTGTGTAAACCGAATTGTGCTGATTTTCCCATTGCACCTAAAAGTAGAAGTAGGCAAATAATATCTATCGTGTTTATATCAAAGAAAAAGAAATCATATTTAATGGGTTCATAGTTATTAAAATTTGAAAAAATATTTGTAAAAGATAAGGAATTGAAGTTTAAGTAAATTAAAATAATTCCTAATATTAAAAACATATCACCAACTCTATTTACAATAAATGCTTTTAATGAAGCATTACTTGCTGAATCTTTGTAAAACCAAAAACCAATTAATAAATATGAACATAAGCCAACACCTTCCCATCCTATATATAACTGTAGTAAATTTCCTGAACTCACTAGAATAAGCATAAAAAAAGAAAATAGGTTTAAATAACAAAAGAAACGAGCTATAGATG
>CAYXBD010000013.1:0-10365 GCA_964463275.1 uncultured Alphaproteobacteria bacterium
TAGATATTAAAAATTTATTAAAAAAATTAAAAATACCTTTAAATTTAGAAATGGCACCCACAAGAGAAATGTTAAACATTGCTATTTCTTCGAAAGTAGTAAGAGTTTGCTTGGTTCCAGAAAAAAGAAAGGAAATAACAACAGAAGGAGGATTGGATGTAATAAAAAATAAAAAAAAAATTTCCTATTTTGTTCAAAAATTAAAAAAAAATAATGTAAAAGTTAGTGTTTTTGTGGATCCAAATATAAATCAAATATCTACATGTAAAGACTTAAAAGCTTCTTCCGTGGAAATTCATACTGGCGATTTATGTGATAATAAAAAGAACAAAAAATATGAATATGAAAAATTAAAAAGATCGGCAATTTTTGCAAAAAAAAATAACTTAGAATGTCATGCCGGCCATGGTATTAGTTATAAAACAGTAGAAAAAATAGCAAAAATTACTGAAATAACCGAACTGAATATTGGACATTTTATAATAGGAGAAGCTGTTTTTGTTGGTTTAAAAAAATCAATTTTAAAAATGAGAACAATAATAGATAATTCGAGGAAAAAGAATTTTTATCTTAAATCAGCTTAATAAATATGATTTTAGGGATTGGCATAGACTTATTAAAAATATCAAGAGTAAAAAAAGTATTAAATAAATATGGAGATTTATTTGTAAAAAAAGTTTCATCTGATGATGAAATAAAAAATAATAAAGAAATAATTTTTAAAGCAAATAAATTAGCTAAATCTTTTGCGACTAAAGAGGCTTTTGTAAAAGCATTAGGTACAGGATTTACTAAACACATTTTTTTTAAAGATATTTCATTAAAAAATGAAAAAAATGGTAAGCCTTTTATTGATTTAAGTAATCGTGCCCAAAAATATTTAAGAAAAAAAACTCCAATCGGTTATAAAGTAGCTATCAATGTTTCAATTTCTGACGAAAAAGACTATGTAATTTCTAATGTTATTATAAGTTTTCTAAAGAAATAATTTTTATATGCAAGTTTCAATAATTTTATTAATACTTTTAGTTTTATATATTGTCTTCACAAGTGAGAGTAAGCGGGAAGCTTTTAAAATAATTATATCTGCTGGCGCTATAGCATTATTTATTAGAACATTTTTTTTTCAACCTTTTACAATACCTTCAGGATCAATGATACCGACATTATTAATAGGTGATTTTATATTTGTTTCGCAATATAAATATGGTTATAGCAAACATTCTTTACCTTTTTCTTTACCTTTAATAAAAAAAAGAATTTTTCAAAAAGAACCTAAAAGAGGAGACGTGGTAGTTTTTAAAACACCTAACGATAATAGAACCGATTATGTAAAAACTTTAATAGGATTTCCCGGAGATAAAATACAAGTAGAAGAGGGAATTCTTTACATAAATGGAGAAAAAGTTAAAAGGATAAATGTTAAGAATGAAGTAGAGGATAGATTATCGATCACATTTGAAAATAATTACTTGAATGAACATGATTACGTTGAATCTTTTTTAAATGGGAAACATCATTATATCAGAGAGTCTAGAGGCGATGCTGGACCTAATGACAACACCATTGTCTACACTGTTCCAGATAATCATTTTTTTATGATGGGTGACAATAGAGACAATTCTGTAGATAGCAGAGTTTTAAACTACGTTGGCTATGTACCTTTTGAAAATTTGGTTGGAAAGGCAGAAATTATTTTTTTTTCAATAGACAAAAAAAATTATGGAATTACAAAATTTTGGAAATGGAAGATAAGATTTGATCGTATTGGTAAAATAATTAATAAAGAAATAAATACTTATTATGAAAATAAATGAATTTGAAAAAAAGATTAATTATAAATTTAGAAATAAAAGTTTAATTGATTTAGCTTTTACACATTCAAGTTATAAAAATAAAACAAATACTGATTATGAAAGATTAGAATTTCTTGGAGATAGAGTTTTATCTCTTGTTCTATCTGAATATTTATTTTTAAAGTATCCTAATGAAAATGAAGGAGCATTATCAAAAAGATTATCTAATTTAGTATCTAAACAAACGTTGTTAGAGGTTGCAAATGAAATTAGTGTAAAAGAAATGTTAAAAATTAATTCTTCTGAGAAGAAAAATTTAAAATTAAAAAAAAATATATCTATTTTAAGTGATGTTTGTGAGGCATTAATTGGTGCTATATATTTAGATACAAATTTAGATAATGCAAAAAAATTTATTTTTAATCATTGGAAAAAAAAAGTTTCAAAAAATATTATCCCACCACAGGATCCCAAATCTTTATTGCAAGAAGTTGCGCAAAAAAAAGGATTAGATTTGCCTAAATATGTTTTAAAAAAAAAAATAGGTCCTCCTCACAATCCAAGATTTGAAATAGAAGTTTGTTTAAAAGGTGTAAAAAGATTTTCAGCAATTGCAAAAACAATTAAAGATGCTGAAATTAGTTCTGCAAAAAAAATGGTAGGACATATATTAAAAAACAAATTACTTTAATAAAATGCAAATAAACGATGAAGGAATTATTATAAAAAAAAAAAAATATAGAGAAAGTTCTTTGCTAATTACTTTTTTTTCTTTAAATCACGGAATAAATTCAGGTCTAGTAAAAGGAGTATTAAAAAAAGATTTTGGAACATATGAAATAGGAAATAAAGTTTATATAAAGTCTACTTTTAGATTAGATGATCAATTGTGGAATTGTAGATTTGAATTAATTAAAAATAACAGTGTTAATTATTTTGATGACCAAAATAGATTAAATACCTTACTTACTGTTTGTTCTATAATTGATCTTAGTTTACCAAGAAACAATCCTTACGTTGTTATATATAATAAAACTGTAGATTTAATAGAAGATTTATTATCTGATGAATGGGTTATAAAGTATATTTACTGGGAATTATTTTTATTATCAGAGTTAGGATATGGTCTCGATTTAGAAAAATGTGTAGTTTCTGGAAAAAAAAAAAATCTTATATATATTTCACCTAAATCTGGTAAAGCAGTATCAGAAGAGGAAGGCAAAAAATACAAAGATAAATTATTCAAATTGCCAAAATTTTTAATAAAAAGAAATGTAAAACCTAATGAAGATTCATTAAAACAAGCTTTATTATTGTCAGGATTCTTTATAGATAAATTTTTAAAAAAAAATAATAAAAAAATGCCCTTTTATCGAAAAAAGATTTTAACCTAAAAAAATAATGACTGATTTAAAAAAAATAATTATTTTTATAGAAAATATTACTTCAGAAATTGGAAGAAAGATTTCGTGGTTAATATTAGCGATTACTTTAACAGCTTTTTCTGTCGCTCTTCTTAGATATTTTTTTAATACAGGGTTTGTTTGGATGCAAGAATTGTATATTTGGATGCATGGTTTAGTTTTTTTATTAGCTTCCGCTTATACTTTACAAGATGATAAACATGTAAGAGTCGATATTTTTTATAGAAGATTTAGCGAAACATATAAAGCATATGTAAATATTTTTTTTTCTATCCTTTTTATTATTCCTTTTATTTTAATAGTTAGCAAATATTCTATACCCTATATATTAAAGTCTTGGCTTAGCTTAGAAAAATCAAGAGAAGCCGGTGGAATAAAATTTTTATATATTTATAAAACTTCTATAATTTTATTTTGTTTTTTTTTATTTATTCAAACAATAGCCTTAATTTTAAGATGTTTTTTAGTAATAAATAAAAAAGAAAAAAAAATCTTTTTTAAATCTTAATTAAAGTATGACAGTTCAAATATTAAGCATTTGTATGTTTGCAACCACATTCTTTTTTTTATTATTTGGTTTTCCAGTTGCATTTACTTTAGCAGGTACAGCTATTTTATTTTCTATGATTGCAACAACCCTTGGTTTTTTAAGCGCAGACTTTTTGGCTTTAATTCCATCAAAAATTTTTGGAACTATGACTAATGAATTGTTGGTTGCTGTTCCATTATTTATCTTTATGGGTTTAATTTTAGAGAAATCTAAAATTGCAGAAGAATTGTTAGAAACCGTAGCAAATTTATTTGGAAATTTAAGAGGAGGGTTAGGTTTTACGGTTGTTATTGTTGGAGCTTTATTAGCAGCCTCAACTGGCATTGTAGGAGCGACAGTTGTAACAATGGGACTTTTAACTTTGCCAACGATGCTTAAATGGGGATATGATAAAAAATTAGCTTCAGGATTAATATGTGCTTCTGGTACATTGGGGCAAATCATACCGCCATCTATCGTATTGATATTATTAAGCGATGTACTCCAAGGAGCATATAGTCAATCACAATTACTCCAAGGTAAAATACCATCGAATCCAATCTCAACAATTGATTTATTTGCAGGTGCAATTATACCTGGAATTCTTCTTGTAAGTTTGTATTGCTTATGGCAACTCATCATAGTTTATTTTAAACCAGAATATTCTCCACCAATAATTAATAAAAAAAAGAAAAATACTTTAAAAAAAACTTTAAGTATAATTTTTTTACCAATAATTCTTATTGTTTTTGTTCTAGGATCAATTCTATTGGGTATAGCAACTCCAACTGAGGCTGCGTCTTTTGGTGCTGTCGGAGCTATGCTTTTAAGTATTCTTAAAAATAGTTTTTCTTTAAAAGTTCTAAAAACAGGAGTTTTTGACACAACAAAGATTAGTTCAATGATATTTTTAATACTTATAAGCGCCAAAATTTTTTCTTTAGTTTTTATAGGACTTGAGGGGAGAGAAATTTTAACTTCATTTATAAAACAAATACCTGGAGGATCCACAGGAGCAATGTTATTTCTTATGATTTTAATTTTTTTTCTTGGATTCTTTTTGGATTTTATCCAAATAGTTTTTACTATTGTTCCAATTATTGGGCCCATATTACTTCAAATGGATATAAATCCTCTTTGGTTCGGTATCATGATTGCAGTTAATCTTCAGACAAGTTTTTTAACTCCGCCATTTGGCTTTGCTTTATTTTATTTTAGAGGGATTGCCCCAGCTTCTATTAAAACCTCTGATATATACATTGGAGTTTTTCCTTTTGTGGTAATTCAAATAATTGCTCTTTTATTAATCGCTAAATTTCCGGAATTAGCTTTATGGTTACCAGAAAAGTTATATTAAGGGTTTTTTTGAATAATATTTTGATAATCAAATGATAATATTCCTGTATAGGTTAAAAAAATAAATATAATATTTAATATGACTATTAGTCTTGAAACATGCCCCCAGTTTTTATTTTCTACATTATAAGCGCAATTCCATACAGAAACTAAAATCCATATTTGATATATATTTGATATTATAAAAATGGTAATTTTTATAGACCATGTCAGTCCAATAAGAACCCCAATATATAAAAGAAATAATAAAAAATATAAAAATAAAATTTGAAAAACAAAACCCATAAGCCAAAAAGCTTTCCAAAGTTTTTGTTCACCATTCCAGTAGCTTAATACAAAGTCTTCTATTTTATTTAAGAATTTTTTTTCACTCATATTCTATAAATTTAGATCTTGAATCTAGATATTTCTTCTCAGAAATTTCAGATCTTTTTATTGATAAATTTCTAAACTTAATAATACTTTTATAAACTTTTTTGCTTAAGTTATCTGTAGATGTTAGTTTAGAAATTACTTTCTCAGATAATTTAGCTAACTTTTCTAAAACTTCGTCAGGAAAAACTTTTAATTTAACATTGTGTTTTTTTAATAGTGTTTGTAATGCTAAATTATTTCCAGCTATCATTTCATTGGTAATTTTTTGTGTAGTTGCTTTAGAAGATATTTCTATAATTTTTTTCAAATCAATTGGTAAAGAATCCCATTTTTTTAAATTTATAAAACAATCTAAAACTCCACCAGGTTCGTGCCAACCAGGGTAATAATAATATTTTCCAGCTTTATAAATTCCAAAAGCCAAATCATTGTAAGGACCAACCCATTCCAACGCATCTATAGCACCTGATTGTATTGAAGTTAGTAACTCTCCACCATGTAAATTAACAACCGTTCCACCAGCTGCTTTAATAACTTCGCCTCCAAGCCCAGGAATTCTCATTTTTAAACCTTTGAAGTCTTCTATTTTTTTTATTTCTTTATTAAACCATCCACCCATTTGTGGGCCAGTATTTCCACATACAAAAAATTTACATCCCATCTTTTTGTATATTTCATCAGCTAATTCTTGTCCTCCTCCTTTTTCAAACCATGAGTTTTGCTCTTGCGGAGTAAGCCCAAACGGAATAGCTGATAGATACTGAGAAGCTTCAACTTTACCTTTCCAGTAATAGGGTCCTCCATGACCCATTTCGATAGCGCCACTAGATACCGCATCCATTGCTTCAAATGCAGGAACTATTTCGCCAGCTCCAAAAACTGTAATGTTAATTCTTCCTCCTGAAGCTTCATTAACCATATTTGCAAAAGTTTCAGCACCTGTTCCAAGCCCAGGAAAGTTTTTTGGCCATGTTGTAACCATTTTCCAATTATATTTTTTTCTAGCAGATAGTTTTCGAGGAATAAATGTAGATAACACAGCTGCTGTAGATAAAGCCGCAGTTTTTTTTAAAAACTTTCGTCTATTTTTTTTTTTTTTCAAAAGTTTTCCCACTTTTGATTTTTTAGAATTTCTATTGGCTTAAAATTTATTTTATACGACATTTTCTTGCACTCTTTAATATAATATCCTAAATACAAAAACTTTTTTTTCTCTTTTTGTGCTTGTTCTATAAGTTTTAAAATTAAAAAAGTACCTAAACTTCTATTTTTATATTTTGGGTTAAAAAAAGAATAATTGGCTGAATATGAATTCTCATAAACATCGTATAACATTGCTCCATAAAAAATATTATTTTTGTAAACATGAAAAATTTTTGTATCAACGGGAGATATCTCTAACATTGTTCTAAAATCCAAATAGGTCATATCGATCATATCTCCTTTTGAATGTCTTAATTTTAAATAATTTTTAAATAATTTATAATGACTTAGTGTTGTTTTTGGTTTTACTATTTTGAATTTTAAATCTTGATTTTTTCTTAATATACGTTGAAAATTCTTTGAAAATATGAAATTATTTAGAACAACCCTAGATGATATGCACGCATTACAATCTTTACATTTGGGTTTATAAAATATATTTTCACTTCTTCTAAAACCTTCAGAAACTAATTTTTCAAGTATCTTTTTACTTATAAACTTAGTTAAATCTGTAAATATTAAATGTTCTTTTTTACCTTCAATATATGGACATGGACGTGGCGATGCATTATGAAAATTAAGATTGTTATAAATTTTTGTTGGTTTATTCATTTTTTAGTTTTCTAGCAATATCAATTGCTCCATAACAAAATATTGCTGATGCCCCTGATCTTTTTATAGCAATTAAGCTTTCATACAAACATTTTTCATAATCTATTATTTTCTTTTCTCCACCAAATTTTAACATTGAAAATTCACCACTTACTTGATATGCAAAAATTGGAATGTTAAATTTTTGTTTAATTTTAGTAATTATATCAAGGTAAGGTAATGCAGGTTTAATCATCACTATATCCGCACCCTCATTTATATCCATTGAAACTTCTCTAATTGCTTCTTCTGAATTTTTAAAATTCATTTGATAAGTTTTTTTATTAGTTTTACCTAATGTTTTTGAAGATCCAACAGCATCTCTGAATGGGCCATAAAAATTTGAAGCAAATTTTGCTGCATAAGATAAAATAATTGTATTGTTAAAACCCTCATTATCTAACCTGTCTCTTATAACACCTATCCTTCCATCCATCATATCTGAAGGAGCTATAATATCCGCACCGGCTTCTGCTTGAATAATTGCTTGATGTGATAGAACTTCAACAGTTTCATCATTTGCAATATAATTTTTCCTTAAAATTCCGTCGTGACCATGCGTAGTATATGGATCAAGTGCCACATCACAAATTAACCCAATATCAGGGAAATTTTTCTTAATTTCTTTAATTGCTCTGCAAATTAGATTATTTTTGTTAATAGCTTCTTTACCATCAAATGTTTTTAATTTTTTTTCAATGTATGGAAAAATAGCAATTGCTGGAATCTTAAGATTTTTTACTTCTTCAATTTTTTTTAAAATTGTATCTACACTGTATCTTTTAACAGAAGGTAACAAACTTATGTTTTCAATAGTTTTTTTGCCTTCAGTAACAAATAGCGGCAATATAAGATCATTGACACTAAGATCAGTCTCAGATATTAAATTTCTAGACCAAGGAAATTGCCTATTTCTTCTCAACCTAGTTCGAGGAAATTTACCTATAGTAAATCTTTTATTCATAATCCCAAATTTGATCCCAAAAAAATTCTTTTATACTTTAAAATAAAGTATAAAAAAAATTACACAGTTTTAATAGAATATATATTGTAAAAAATCATAGAAATTAAATGAAAAAAATTAATTTTAATCAACTTTTTTTTAATTCTATATTTGAATTAAAAAAAAAGAACCTTGATAGAAGCTTAAAATTGCTTACAAGGATTAATGCTATTAAGGTTAAATACAAGCAAAAAACATTGTTGAATTTTTCTTCAAATGATTACTTGGGCTTATCACAAAATAAAACAATTAAAAATGATACAATTAAGATTATTAAAAAATATGGAATAGGCAGCGGTTCATCCAGATTAGTATCAGGTAATTTCGATTTTCATGAAAAAACTGAAAACGAGCTAGCAAAAAAAAAAAAGTCAGAAGCAGCTATAATTTTTAGCACAGGCTATTTAGCAAATTACTCTACCTTATCTTCGATTTTTGATTCAAATATTTTTAAAAAAAAACCAATAGTATTTTCAGATAAATTGAATCATCAATGTATATACGAAGGTTGTAAAAATAAAAATATTAATTTTTTTCGCTTTCATCATAACGATATGAATCATTTGGAATATTTATTAAAAAAGAATAAATTTAAATCAAATCCCAAATTTATTTTATCAGAGACTGTTTTTAGCATGGATGGAGATTTTGCTGATATTGAAGGTCTTGTTAAATTAAAAAAAAAATATAATTCATTTTTATTTTTAGATGAAGCTCACGCAACAGGAATTTATGGCAATAATGGTTTTGGTTTATCATTAAAATTTAGCAATGACATAGATTGCGTTACTGGTACATTTAGCAAAGCATTTGGAAGTTTTGGAGCTTATATTAGTTGCAGTAAGAATTTAAAATCATTTTTAATAAATAAATGCCCAAGTTTTATATATTCTACAGCCCTTCCTTTTAGTTTATTAGCTTCGATTTATTCAAGTATTAAAATCATACCTAAATTAAAAAATGAAAGAAAAAAGTTAATTAAAAATTCATTTTATTTAAGAAGAATCTTAAAAAAAGAAAACTTTAATATTGGAAATTCTCAAACTAATATAATTCCAATAATTATTGGCGATTCAAAGAAAACAATTTCAATATCAAAAGGATTAGAAAGGAAAGGTTTTTACGTTGCTCCTATAAGACCACCATCAGTTCCACCAAATAGTTCCAGATTAAGGATATCTATTTCAAGTTGTCATAGTCAAGACAATATAAAAAAATTATTTAATTCCTTAAAAATGTTTAAAAATAGAATTTAATATTATGAGTAAAAAAGGTTTTTTTATTACTGGAACTGATACAGGAGTTGGAAAAACATTTTTCTCTTCCATACTGATGAAAAAATATAATTTTGATTATTGGAAACCAATACAAACTGGAAAATTTATTGAAAACGACACTTTTTATATTAAACAAAACATAGGGATTGAAAAAAACAGGTTTCATAAACCAATATATTCATTTAAAAAACCCTTATCTCCTCATTTAGCATCAAATTACGAGAAAATTTCAATTAATATGAAAAAAATAAAAAAACCAAACTCTGATAGACCGTTGATTATTGAAGGAGCGGGAGGCATACTTGTTCCTTTGAATAAGAAAAACCTACTTATTGATTTGATTAAAAAATTTAAATTTCCTGTAATTGTTGTTTCAAAATCTATTTTAGGAACCATTAATCACACATTAATGACGTTAGAAATTTTAAAAAAAAATAAAATAAAAGTATTTGGAGTTATTTTAAATGATATAAAAAATAAGAAAGAAGGTTATCAAAATGCAAAATCAATTGAGGGCTTTGGAAATATAAAAGTTTTAGGACAAATTTCATCAATTAATAATGTAACTAAGAAAAAAATAGAAACATTGTCTAAAAAAAAATTTATTAGCGAATTCAGACTATGAAAAATTCAAAATCAATAAAAGAAGATAAAAAATATATCTGGCATCCATTTACACAACATAAAATTTCTAGTGAACCAATAAAAATAGTTTCTGGAAGAATGACAAAATTAAAAGATGATAAAGGTA
>CAYXBD010000014.1:0-10171 GCA_964463275.1 uncultured Alphaproteobacteria bacterium
AAATACATTCTGAGAATTTTAGCTTTCTTTTTTTTGGTTTGTAATCGTGAATAGTGTATTTTCCTTCAGTTAATGGCTCTCTAGCATCATAAATTGTATCTTCTGTAAGAATATTTTTATCTAATGCTATAGCTCCAGTTAAAGGTTTAAATAAAGAACCCAATTCGTAAACTCCAAGAGTTGCTTTGTTAAATTCGGTTTTCTTATTCATTTTATGTATATGATTAGGATTAAATTGAGGAAATGAATTCATTGCTAAAATTTCGTTTGATTTTATATCTAAAATTATTCCTGCACCTCCTTCAGCGCTATGTTTTTTTATTGTTTCACTTAAATGATAGTCTAAATTTTTTTGTAAATTTATATCAATCGATAATTGAAGTTTATTATTTTTGGCAAAATTTTCGTCCTTTAAAGTTTTGTTAAATTTATTTTCTATGCCTTTTATACCTTGATTATCTACATTAACTCCTCCTAAAATATGTGAAGCGTGTTCTTGATGAGGATAATATCTTACATATCTTTTTTTTGAGGAAATTTTTGGCTCGCCAATTTCCACAATTCTATTAAGTTTTTTCGGAGAAATAGGTCTTTTTAAATAAACAAAACTTTTTTTTGATTCAAGTTTTTTAAGAACATCTTCATAGGTTAATTCAGGTAGAATCTCAGAAATTTTTTTAGAAATTTCTTTTTTATTTTTTGTAATTTCTTTTGGATTTGCTACTAAATCATGTTTAATATGAGAGGTTGCGAGTTGAACTCCATTCCTATCAATTATATCAGCTCTTAAGCCTGGTATTGATTGATTTTGTTTAAAAATATTACTAGATAATTTTTTATTATGAGTAATTGATAAATTAATTATTTTTAAAGTAATTAAAAAATAACCAAAAAATAAAAAAAACAATACAAAAGAAAATCTTAGCTTTGCTGTAATTATTCTTTCTTTAAAATCTCCAAATAATTCCAAATTATTTTTTTTATCTATCATTTATATTTGATTAATATAAAAATCTGATAATTTCTTTATTTGAGAACTGTTGGTTCTTTCTAAACCTAATTTCTCTCTAGCAATTTTATTTATCCTATTAGATTTTGAAAGATTCGTAAAATCAGATTCCAAGATTTTAATTAAATTTTGTTCTTTACTAATTCCTTTCTTAACTTGTAACAATTCTTTATTCAAATCTTTTACATTATTTCTTAAACCAAATAAAAGTATTAAAATGAAACAAAAAAAACTTATTACAAAAAAAAGTATTTGTGTTTTTTTATGTTTTAAAATCATATTTTTTCTACGGCCCTTAATTTTGCTGATCTTGAGTAATAATTTAATTCAATTTCTTCTTTCATAGGTTTTATTACTTTCCTTGTAAGAATTTTTAAACTTTCCCCTATAGTATTATTTGGTTCTAGTTGGGGCAAATATCTAGATTTATTATAAATTTTTCCAGAATGTTTATTAAAGAAATTTTTTACAATTCTATCCTCTAATGAATGGAAAGATATAACAACTAATCTTCCTTTTTTTTTTAAAATATTAATCGCTGAAATTAAACCATTTTTTAATTCTTCTAGTTCATTATTTACATAAATTCTAATTGCCTGAAAAGTTTTTGTAGCAGGATTAATAATTTTTTTTTTAGAAGGTTTTTTTACTGACTTAATTAATTCAACTAACTCGAAGGTTCTCTCAATTTTCTTTTTTTTTCTATAATTTATTATTGCTTTTGCAATTTTTCTTGAGGACTTTTCTTCTCCGTAGTTAAAAAGTATATCAGATATTTCTTTCTCATTTTTACTATTTAAAAAATCTGCTGCTGTTTCTTCACTTTCCCCCATTCTCATATCCAACACACTGTCTCTTTGGAATGAAAAACCTCTTTTTTCATCTTTTAATTGTCTAGTTGAAACACCCAAGTCATATAAAATACCGCTAACTTTATTTTTTAAATTTTCATTTATAGCAATTTTTTCTAAATCACTTATTTTACCTAGTATAAATTTAAATCTTTCATTATATTTTTTCTGAAAAAATATAGCGTTATGTTTAACGTTTGGGTCTCTATCTATTGCATAAACTTTACATGTTTTATTTTTTTCTAAAAGTGCTCTGGTATGATTTCCGTCTCCAAAAGTCCCGTCAATAAAAATTAAATTTTTTTGATTTGAAAATAAATTTATTGATTCATTTAGCAAAACAGGTTTGTGAATATAATTAAAATTACTTTTTACCATTATTATTTGTATTTTTTATAATTAGAGATAATTTCTTTTTTTTTATATTACTCCTAGCTTTTTGTAAATAATTTTTAAAAGCAACAGGGTTCCATATTTGGAAACTTGAACCTCTGCCAACAAAAGTTGCTTGGTTTTTGATATTTGCAAACTTGAGTAATTCATCAGGCAAGCATATTCTTCCCTCACTATCAAATGGCAATTTATATGAGTCAGATAAAATAGAAGTTGTTATATCATTTTTACTTTCTGAAAAAAAATCTAAATCATCTAAACTGTCTGCGATTTTCTTCATTTTTTCAAAATCCAAACCTTCTATTGCGGTAAATTTATATGATCTAAATGCAATAATTCCATTAAAAAACTTAGTATTTATACTAATACGAAAATCTGCAGGCACAGAAACGCGGCCTTTATTGTCAACTTTGTATGTGTATTGCGATAAAAACAAGCTAATTTCCCAATAAAAGTTATAAAAAAAGTGTTTGGTATTATATGGGATATCATGGTATAGTATGGGAAATCAAGTAAAATGTTTAGTTTTTATAAAAAAAAGAACTTTAGGAAGATTTATACGCTTTTAGGAATTTCAATAACATTTTTCCTATGTCTGTTTTTAAATCAAAATTTATCTATCAAAAACGCAATGGAGGAAATTAATAAAGATTTATTTTCTAGAAAATTACTAGATGACTACAATAGTTTCTTTGAAATTAAAAAGATTACTTTAAATGGGAGATCAAAATCTAATCTCGATTCAATAAAAAACATTGTTAATTCCAGCCTAGATAAAAACACAAATATAATTAATTATGATGTAGGCAATATTAGAAATTCTTTAGAAGAAATAAATTGGATTAACAAAGTTTTTATTAGAAAAGTTTTTCCAAACAAAATAAATATAGATATAGAAGAACATAAGGAATTTGCAATATTTAATAAAAATGAAAAGAATTTTCTTTTAAGTCAAGAAGGAAAAATCATTCATGAAATTCGAAATACCAAAGCATATAAATTAATTAATATCGAAGGTAAATTTGCAACACAAAGTATAGATGAAGTTAAAAAATTTCTTTCAAATAATACAGAACTTAAAGAACAAATTTCAAAAATTATTGTTCATTCTGATAATAGATTAGATTTAATTATAAATAACGTTTTGTTTAAATTACCGAATAAAAATACAAAAAAAGCAGTTAATCAAATAAACAGGTTTACAAATTTAAAAAATTTAAAAATGGTTGATTTAAGATTTTTCGAAAAAAAAATATTTTTAAGAATTGATACAAAAAAAATTGCATTAAAAAATAAAAAATGATAATTGGCATACTTGACATAGGCACTGATAAAATATCTTGTTTTATAGCAAATATAACAAAAGATAAAACCCCTGAAATATTAGGCATAGGACATCATAAATCTAATGGAATATCTTCAGGCATGATTATAGATATGGAATCAGCTTGTAGTTCAATAAGAAATTCTATTCAGTCAGCAGAAAAAATGTTTGGGAGTACAGTAGAAGAATTTGTTGTAAATTTTACTTCAAATACAATTCAGTCTCAAACTATAAATCTAAATATGTCTTTAGGTAATAACGAAGTAACAGAAGAAGATGTTATAAAAATGTATAAAAAAATAGATAATTTAAATCATGGAGAAAACAGACAACTTTTACATAAAATTAGAACTTCATACAGTATAGATAGAAATATTGGAATAGAAAAACCAATTGGTATGAAAGGAAATGAATTAATCGGAGGATTTAACTTGATAACTGCAGATAAAAATATCGTGAATAATTTTGTTAAATGTTTATCAATGGCTAAAGTAAGAATTAGCGATTTAGTTGCAACTCCATATGCTTCTGGTTTAGGATCTTTAAATAATGATGATTTATATATAGGAACAACGGTAATAGATATTGGAGCGGGTTGTACTTCTATAGCAACTTTTTATAAAAACAAACTGGTATACGTAGGTGTAATTAATATTGGAGGTTTTCATATTTCATCTGATATCGCTAGAGGTTTATCAACCTCAATTTCAGCGGCAGAAAGATTGAAAATTTTACATGGTAGTAATATTCAATCTGATGAAGAAAATGATTTAATTGATGTTCCTTTAACTAGTAATGATCAATCTAATGAAACTCACAAAATATATAAAAAAGAATTAAGCAATATTATCATGTCAAGAATTCAGGAAATTCTTGAGAATATTAGATCAAAAACTGATAAATCTATTATTGAAAGAAATATAACCAGTAATATTGTACTAACAGGTAAGTCGTCAGAATTAAAAGGTTTTTGTAATTTAACTTCTGATTTTTTTGGAGTTAAGACCAGAATAGGAAAACCAATTCAAATTAAAGGTCTTGCAGAAAATTCATCTGGCCCTGGATTTACTGTTTGCGGTGGTTTAATAAAATACAAAATTCTTAATGGAGAAGAAAATTTACAAACTAAGTTCCCAGTGGAAAACAGTTTTTTATGGAGGAAATTTGGAACATGGATAAAAGAAAGTTTCTTTTAAAAAAAGATTGCATTTTTATTACGAATCGATATATTATACTATATATAGTGGATTTTTTTTGTAAATATACATTATTTAGTAATAATCAAGTATTTTTTTTTTACAAAAGGATAGATAAATGTCAGTAAATTTAGGGGTTCCGGAAGCAACAAAATCCAAGTTAAAACCAAGAGTTCTTGTATTAGGAGTTGGTGGAGGCGGATGTAATGCATTAAACACCATGATAGCTAGTGGTTTAAAAGGCGTTGAGTTTGTTGCGTGTAACACTGACTCACAATCTTTGGAATTTTGCAATGCCAAACAAAAAATACAATTAGGTGTACAATCTACTCAAGGCTTGGGAGCTGGTTCGGATCCAACAATTGGTAAATCTGCTGCTGAAGAATCTTATAATGACATATGCGAATATATAGATGGCTCTCATATGGCTTTTATTGCTGCTGGAATGGGTGGTGGAACGGGTACAGGTGCCGTTTCTACTATAGCTAAAGCATGTAAAGAAAAGGGCATTTTAACAGTTGCTGTTGTAACTAAACCTTTTTCTTTTGAAGGAAAAATAAGAATGGATAATGCTGAAAAAGGCATTGAAGAATTAAGAAGTATTGTAGATACAATAATAGTTATACCTAACCAAAACTTGTACATAGTGTGTGACGATAAAACTTCCTTTGCGGAAGCTTTTTGCATGGCAGATCAAGTTTTACATGCAGGTGTAAGAGCCGTGACAGATTTGATTATGATGCCTGGTCTTATTAACCTTGATTTTGCAGACGTAAGAACAGTGATGTCTGAAATGGGTAGGGCTGTTTTTGGAAATGGAGAAGCTGCTGGAGAAAGAAGAGCTATAGAAGCTGCTGAAGCAGCAATCTCAAATCCTCTTTTAGAAAGAGTATCTTTAGAAGGTGCGAAAGGCTTATTGCTTAATATTACAGGTGGATCTGATATGAGTTTAACAGAAGTAAGTGAAGCAGCAGACAGAATAAAACAAGAGGTAGAGGATAATGCAAAAATTATTTTTGGTTCATCAATTAATAAAGAATTAGATGGTATGATGAGAGTTTCAATAATTGCAACTGGAATTGGTAATATTGTAGATATGCATAAACCAAAAACTAATAAAGCTCAAGAAAAAAGTGAAGATCTTCTTCAAAATATAACTAGTACAATGAAACCAAAAATTACTGAACAAACAGACTTGGAAGATTTTACAGACCCTATAGTTGGAATAAATAAAAACACAACAACTAAAGTTAATACAGAGAAAAAAATGGATGATTTTGAAAGAGAAAATCAACAAGAAAAACCAAGTAATATTGTTTTGGATTTCATAAAAAAATTATCCCCATTAAAAATTTTTAATCGTAATAAAAAAACAGAAGAGGAGGATGGCAATCCGTTTGATAATAATCATTCGATAATTACCAAAGAAGATACTGTTAAAGAAAAAGAAGAAACAATAATAAATAATGAAGAAGGAGAAAAACAAGAAATTAGAAGTGAAAATCCCGATCCTAAACCGTTAGAAAAACAAGAAATTAGAAGTGAAAATTCTGATCCTAAACCGTTAGAAAAAGACAAAAAAATAGAAATTACAATTAAAGAAAACGAGCTGAAACCGCAAGAAAATAAATCTGATTTAGAAACTAAAAAAGAAAAAAAGACTGTTCAAATACAATCTGAAATGTCCGGATTAGATGAAAAAATATCTGAAGATTCTAATGATGAAAAAGAGGGAAAAGAAGACTTAGAAATCCCATCTTTTCTAAGAAATCAATCAAATTAGTTCTTTTTTCAAGTTACAAACTGTAACAAACAGTTAATTGCGTAAATTAAATTCAATAATTATTTTAATTACGTATATGACTTCCTTAATTAAACAAAAAACTATCCGAAATGAAATATTGTTTCAAGGTCGTGCAATTCATACAGGGGTAAAATCAAAACTAAAGCTTATTCCATCAGAAAGTAATAAAGGAATAGTGTTTATTAGAAAAGATAAAAATATAAATAATATTGTTAGAGCAAATTGGAAAAATGTTACCAATACAAAGTTATGTACAACAATATCTAATAAATTTGGTGTAACTGTTTCCACAATAGAACATTTAATGTCTGCAATTTCTGCTTTACAAATAGATAATTTAAAAATTGAAATTTTTGGTCCTGAAATTCCTATATTTGATGGTAGTTCAAAAATGTATTTTGAAAAAATTTCTAATACTGGCATTGTATCTCAAGAAAAAAATAAACAATTTATAAAGATTCTAAAAAAAGTTAATTTTACAAATTGCTCCTCTCAAGCATCTCTATCGCCTTCAAAAAACAACTTCGATATATCATATAAATTAAATTACAATCATCCGTTAATCAAAAAAGAGAAATATTCAATAAATATAAATAAAAAAAATTATAAAAATGAAATTGCTCCGGCTAGAACTTTCGGTTTTATTGAAGAATATAAAAAATTGAAAAAAAAAGGCCTAGCAAAAGGTGCTTCTCTAAATAATTGTATAGTTTTAAATGGAAAAAAAATACTAAATAAAACTGGTTTAAGATATAAAAATGAGTTTATTCGCCATAAAATTCTTGACGTTATTGGCGACTTACATCTTTCTGGTTATTCTATTTTAGGTCATTTTGAAGGAAAAAAATCTGGACATAATACTAATAACGAACTTCTAAAAAAAGTTTTCTCTGATAGATCATCTTACACATTGGTCAACATGAGCAAAGCTAGCAAAAAAGAAAATAATGTAATTGCTCTGCAAATACCTAGTCGAATAGCTTCTTAAATATAAAAAAATTTTTTTAATTTGGTTTTTGAATACTGTTTTTTTTGTTCAATTTCTGTTATTTTTTAATAAATAATAATAAATATGTTTTTTATAGAACTAAAAAAAAAGAGATTATTTATTTTTTTAATTTTTATCTTTTTTATATCTAGTTGTGGAATTAGAGAAAGATTAAAAGAAAAACCAGTGGTAACCTATGTTGAAAAACCTCCTGAATTGATAATGCAAGATGCTCAAAAATATATGCAAAGACAAAATTATCTACAAGCCGCTGAAACCTTTGAAGAAATAGATAAACAACATCCTTATTCAAAATTAGCGAAAAAAAGTAAGATTTTAGCGGCATACGCTTATTATTTAGCTAAAAGTTATGAAAATAGTATTTTTGCTATTGATAGATTTATTAGTTTACATCCTGCTGATAAATCCATGCCATATGTATTATATCTCAAAGGATTGTGTTATTTTGAGCAAATCGATCGTGTTTATTTAGATCAAAATCCATCTAAAAACACAAAAAAAGTATTTGAAGAATTAATAAAAAAATTTCCTAACAGTACTTATAGTAAAGATGCAAAAAAAAAGATTTTAATTGCAAATGATCAATTAGCTGCAAAAGAAATGACTATTGGAAGATATTATCAACAAAAAAATAAACATTTAGCTGCAATTGAAAGATTTAAAGTTGTTATTAATAATTATAATACTACTGCTCAAATACCAGAAGCCTTATATAGATTAACAGAATCTTATTTGTCTCTTGGAATAATTACAGAAGCAAAGAAAACAACTGCAGTATTAAGTTATAATTTTAAAGAAAGTGACTGGTATAAACTCAGTTACGATTTATACAGGAAATATGGATACAAAAAAAATGGAAAACAAGGATAAAAAAGAAAAAGATGTCAAAAAAATTAAAAAAAAATATTTAAAACTTAAAAAAGAAATAAATATACATAATAAGTTATACTACGATAAAAATAATCCTAAAATTAGTGATGACGAATATGACAAGTTGTGGAAAGAACTAAAAAGTTTAGAAGAAACATTTCCTTTTTTAAAAACTAAAGATTCTCCGATTACAAAAATTGGTCACAAGCCTAACCAAAAATTTTCTAAAGTAAAACACAATCAGCCAATGCTATCTTTGGAAAACGCTTTAAACCTCGATGAAATAAAAAAATATATTGAAAAAATAATGAGATATTTAAATATAAAAAATCAATTTATAGAACTAATAGCTGAGCCCAAAATAGATGGTCTTTCAATTGCTTTAAAATATGAAAAAGGTAAATTTGTATCAGGTGCTACTAGAGGAGATGGGCAAGCAGGAGAGGATGTAACATCAAGTTTAGAAACAATTCAAGACATACCTCGGGAAATATCAGAACTTAAAAATATAGATCTTTTTGAAGTGCGAGGTGAAATATATATGAATAAGGAAGATTTCTTAATTTTAAACAATACAAGAAAAAAAAGAGGTGAAGATTTGTTTGCTAACCCAAGAAATGCTGCATCAGGATCATTAAGGCAGCTAGATAAAAAAATTGTAGAAGAAAGAAAACTAAAATTCTTTGCATATACATATGGAGAGTTGTCAAAAAAAATAATTTTTAAAAATCAAAGTGATTTTTTAAATAAAATAAAAAATTACGGTTTTCCCACAAGTGATCTTTTTAAAATATGTAATAATTTTGATGATATAGAACTTTTCTATAATAAAATTGAAAAAAATAGAGATAATTTAAAATATGATATTGATGGCATTGTTTACAAAATAAACAGTATCGATCTTCAAAAAAGATTAGGTCTTGTTGGTAGAGCTCCACGTTGGGCAATAGCTAGAAAATTTCCAGCTGAAAAGACAGAAACTAGAATAAAAAATATAACTATACAAGTGGGAAGAACTGGGATTTTAACTCCTGTAGCTGAATTAGAACCTGTTTTTGTAGGAGGAGTAAAAGTATCAAGAGTTTCGCTGCATAATCAAGATGAGATAGATAGAAAAGATATAAGAATTGGAGATACAATTAAACTTCAGCGTGCCGGAGATGTAATACCCCAAGTAATATCTGTTAATAAAAACAAAAGAATTAAAAACTCAAAAAAATTTTTTATTCCCTCGATTTGTCCGTGCTGTAAATCAAAAACACATAGGAAAAAAGGTGAAGTGGGTATTAAATGTACAGGTGGATTATCAAAATGTGAAGATCAACAATTAGGATCTTTAGAGTATTTTGTTTCTAGAAATGCTTTTAATATCGAAGGTCTAGGAGGAAAAAATTTAAAAAAATTTTGGAAAGAAAAGTTTATAAAATATCAATATGACATTTTTTATTTAGATAAATATAAAAATGATATTATTAATAAAGAAGGATTTGGAGAAAAATCATATTCAAATCTAATAAATTCTATAAATCTAAAAAAAACAATATCTTTAGAAAAATTTATTTATTCTCTAGGTATTCCTCAAATTGGACAAAGGACATCTAATTTATTATCTAAACATTTTAAAAATTTCAAAGATTGGTTTGATTCTATTAAAAATCTCAATAATAAAAAAATGTATGAACATTATATTAATATTGATGGAATTGGACCTGATG
>CAYXBD010000015.1:0-9648 GCA_964463275.1 uncultured Alphaproteobacteria bacterium
CCGAATTTAAATAATATTAAAAGTTTTTGTAACAATTTAATCTGGTAATTTTTTTTTAATTACAATATTGATCTGCATCTTTAGTTAATTTTATAAGAATTTTTTCTAATTTATTAGATAATTTTATATCTTCGTTTTTTGAAATATTTTTTTTAACTTCAAATGGCTTTCCCCAAATAAAACATCCCTTTCCGAATGGTAATGCTAGTAAAAATTTATCCCAACTATTTAAAAAAAATTTTTTTTTGACAGAATATGCTAAAGGAACAATTTTACACCCTGTTAAACTTGCTATTTTAATAATTGCTGAATTAATTCTCATTCTCGGTCCTCTCGGTCCATCAGGCGTCATTCCAATAGAAGTTCCTGATTGAAGTGATTTAATAATATTCCTAATAGCTCCAGAACCACCTTTTGAAGATGATCCTATTATTGTTTCTATGTCAAAATATTTTACGGTTCTAGAAAGCAATTGACCATCTGGATGAGAACTAATTAAAACATTAATTTTTTTTTTTATATTCCAACTTAATGGCATCATTAAAAGTCTTCCATGCCAAAAACAAAGTATAAAGGCTTCATTTTTTTTCCATAAATTTTCGACATACTTTTTATTTATAAAACTCCAACTATTAGTAAATGAAACAAATTTTATATATTTTGCTCCTAGCCAGCATACAATACTATATGTTGTTTTTGACCTAAGAATTTTTTTATAGCTTAACACCCGTTTAAACTAAATTTTTTTTATCTAAGTAATCTTCTAAGTTTACGATTTTTTTTAAACTTTTTTGGCTTGCGAATTGTAATTTATATAACTTAGAATATAATCCTTTATTTTTCATTAAAGCTTTATGGTTTCCACGCTCTACAACTTTACCGTTATCTATAACATATATCAAATTAGCATCTAGAATTGTAGAAAGTCTGTGTGCAATTACTAAAGTTGTTTTATTTTTCATTAATTTTTTAATACTTTTTTGTATATCTTTTTCTGAGTCTGAATCTAATGAAGAAGTTGCTTCATCTAATAATAAAATTGGCGCGTTTTTCAAAATAGCTCTTGCAATTGCTATTTTTTGCCTTTGACCACCTGATAATTGTATACCATGTTCTCCGACCAATGATTTGTAGCCATTTTTAAAAGCTGTGATAAATTCATGTGCATCAGCTTTTTTTGCTGCTTCATATAATTGCTTTTCAGTACAATTTGGATTACCGTATGCAATATTAGATCTAATAGTATCGTCAAACAATGTTACTTCTTGACTAACTAAAGCTATTTTTTTTCTCAAACTATGAATTTTATAATCTTTTATATTTTTCCTATCAACTATAATTTCACCGTTGACAGTGTCATAAAATCTTGGAATTAAATTAAGAATGGTTGATTTTCCAGCTCCTGTTTTACCAACTAATGCAATAGTTTTTCCACCTGGAATTTTTAAGTTTATATTATTTAATGCATGAGAAGTTTTTGACCCATAAGAAAATTTAACTTTTTTAAATTCTATTTCTCCTTTTTTGAGAACATATTCTTTTGCATTTGGTGAATCAATAATTTCTGGTTTTTGATCAAGTAATTGGAATATTCTATCTGCTGCTGCTAAACCATCTTGTATGTTTACATTAAAGTTTGCTAATCTTTTTAATGGTTGATATGCCATTAATAAAGCAGTTATAAATGAAAAGAAAGTTCCAGGAGTAGTTGCACCACTAATTACTTTTGATCCTCCATAAAAAATGACTAAGGCAATTGCAATACCTCCTAGTGATTCAAGAATTGGCCTAGTTCTTGACCTAATTCTTACAGATTTATAAATTAAATTAAATAAGTCTTCCACAATCTTTTTTGCTCGTTTCTTTTCATATTTTTGCATCGTATACGCTTTAACATACCTGGCGCTTTGAAAAATTTGACTTAGTAAACTAGCAAAGGATCCGATTTCAGTTTGAGTAGATGTTGAAATTTTTCTTATTCTTCTACCAATATAAAGAATTGGAAGAACTGCGGCAGGAAAAACAAAAAAAGCTATAATTGCTAAAAACCAATCTTGATAAAACATTAAAGCAACCAAAAAAATTAATGTCATTGTATCTTTAGCTATTCCTGTAAGTGCAGTGGATACAGATGCTCTGAGTAAACCAACATCATAAGTAAAACGAGATATTAATTTTCCTGAAGAGTTTTTATGAAAAAAATTTAAGTCAGCATTCATTAAATGAGAAAATAATCTATACCTTACATCAGAAATAATTCTTTCCCCTGAGTACTCCATATAAATTGATTCACCATAAGAAGCCAAACCTTTAACAATCGCTATTGTCATTACTGCAATTGGTACTAAAAGAAGCAATTGAGTATTTTTATTTAAAAAAACTTCATCTAAAACCGGTTGCATCAACCACGCATTTGTAGCAGTTGCCGCAGCTACTATTGCCATACATATTGCAGCAATTAATAATTTCCCAAAATATGGTCTAACGTGTTCTTTAATTAATCTTTTTATAAGCTTGATGCTTTTTTCGCTTTTATTATTTTCCATAAAATTATCCGGCTACTATCATATCTTCAATTAACATAGTTGGAGAATTTAGTCCTTGTTTAAATTCAAGATCATTCGCTAATGTTATTTTTTTAAAAATATCATTTAAATTATCTGCGATTGTGATTTCATTAACAGGGTATGTAATTTCACCTTTATCTATCCAAAATCCTGAACCACCTCTACTATAATCACCATTTATTAAATTTACGCTTGAACCCATTAATTCTGTTAAATATACACCTTTTTTAATATTACCAATTAAATTTTTAGGTGAAGTATTACCTGGTTCAAAGTATAGATTAGTAGGACTTGGCGTTGGAGGACTTGAAATACCTCTAGAAGCATGAGCAGTAGATTCTAATTTCAGTTGCCTTGCTGTAGCGAGATCTAAAAACCATGTTTTTAGCACACCATTTTCAACTATTTGTGTTTTTTTAGTTTCTAAACCTTCTCCGTCGAAAGGTTTAGATTGCAAACCTCTTTTTCTTAGAGGATCATCTACAATATTAATATCACTTGAAAATATTTTTTTATTTAATTTTTTTTTTAAAAAACTTGTACCTCTAGTTATAGAATTTCCATTTATTGAGTTTGAGAGATGCTTTAAAAAACTATTTGCTACTCTTGGTGAGAAAATAACGGGAATTTTTGATGTTTTTATTTTTTTTGGATTAAGCTTCTTTACTGCAAGCTCACCAGCTTTTTTTCCTACTAAAGAAGCTTTTGTTAAATCTTTTTCAAAAACACTACTTGCAAATTCATATTCTCTTTCCATTGCTGTACCCATTCCTGCGATTAAAACTGCATAAATGGTGTGACTTGATGATTGGTAACTTACATTTAATCCATTACTATTAAACAAATGTATTTTTGATTTATTCCAACCAATTTCAGCTCCTTCTGAGTTGGTTACACCTTTAACATTTAAACCAGCTTTTTCAGCCTCAATAACTTTATCTTTTAATGATTTAATAGACGGTTCTTTATTTTCAAAAATTTTTAAATCAGGAACTCTTTTTATCATATCTTTTTTTGTTGCAATTGAGCAATAAGGATTTTTAGGAATTGCTTTAACCATTTTTGAAGCTTTGAAAACTAATTCTTCTAGACTTTTTTTATTTAAATCATTAGAAGATACTAGAACCTGTCTTTTATCTTTTATAAAACGCAACCCCATGTCATTGCTTTCAGATCTTTCTAATTTTTCAATTCTTTTTAATCTAGAACCAATATCTATATTTGTATTTTCAACGTACAAAACATCAACACTATCAGCGCCAGCTTTTTTTGATTTTTTGATTAAAAAATCAGCTTTTTCATTTATTCGAGCTTCATTCATTTATTAAATTATATAAACATTATATATAGTTAGAAAATAATCCAATTGTTATAAAAAAACCATACCATGAATTCATTTGAAAAATTTTCATATAATTTTCAGAGTTTGATTTTTCAATTTTAAAGAATTCATACAAAATTTTTAAAGCAAATAATATTAAAATTATATAAAAAATAAAATTAATATTATTTAATACCGAAAGAAAAGAAAAAATTGATATAAAACATAAATAAAATAATGAAATCCAAAATTTAATATTTTGTTCTAAATATATTGCTAAAGATTTAACGCCAATTTTTTTGTCATCTTCTTTATCTTGGTATGCATAAATTGTATCATATCCTAAAGTCCAGAATATACAGGCTAAATATAATAATAAACTTTGATTATCAAACTCACCTGTTGCAGCTGTCCAAGAAATTAAAACACTAAAATTAAAAACAATGGCTAAAAAGAGCTGAGGAAAATATGTAAATCTTTTCATTAATGGGTATAACAATATTAATGGAAAGGCAATAAAACCTAATAAAATACATGTAGAATTTAAAGTTAATAATATTGATAAACCAATAGATAAAAGAATAATAAGTAAAATGATTGCGTCACTTATATCTAGATTTTTAGATGCTAATGGACGAAATTTTGTTCTTTTAACTCGTTTATCAAAATTTTTATCTATTATGTCATTTATTACACATCCAGCCGATCTCATTATAAATGATCCATATATGAATAATAAAATTAGATAAATATCGATTTCTTCTTTTGATACTATTAAAATAGACCAAATCGCCGGAAACATTAGTAGCATAATCCCAGTTGGGTTATTTATTCTTATTAGAATGAGAAAATTTTTTAAGTAATATAAAATATATTTAAACATAAAAATTTGAAAGATATTCTGCCATTAAAAAGATTATTTATAAAGACTGAACTTAAAAAGAAGTCTTTAATTAACTTATCAGTTCCTAATACACATTATATATCGAATGTTTTAAGAATAAGAGAAAAACAAAAACTTTCAATTTTTAATGGTGTTCAAGGAGAGTGGATAGGGGTGATACAAAGTTTAAATAAGAAAAAAGCTTTTATTTTAATCGAGAAGCAAATAAAAAAACAAGAAAGAGAAAAATTAATAAATATTATTTATGTTCCAATTAAAGGTAATAGAAATTATTACTTAATCGAAAAAATTACTGAATTAGGAGTTTCTAATATTTTTCCTATTATTTCTGAACGCTCTGTCATTAAAAAATTTAATTATAAAAAAGCATATGCCTGTTCGATAGCAGCATCACAACAATCAGGAAGACTTAGTGTTCCTGAAATACATGAATTTAAAAGTTTAAAAAATTTATTTTTTTTATGGAATAAAAATAATGAGATTATTTTTTGCGATGAAACAGAAAAAAAAGATTTTTTTAATAATTTATTTAAATTAGGATCAAATAAAAAAATAAACACTATACTTATCGGACCAGAAGGTGGGTTTTCTCCATCAGAAAAAAATTTTTTAAAAGATTTAAATTATGTTTATGGTTTGAGTTTAGGAAAAAGAATTTTAAGGGCTGACACTGCAGCAATTAGCGCATTAACTTTGTTAATAGATAAAAAAAAATAAAATATGAAAAAGATTTTAGAGAATAAAAGAGAAATAATTGAATATTTTCAAAAAGGATCAAAACCTAAACAGTTTTGGAGAATTGGAACTGAACATGAAAAATTTCTTTATGATTTAAATACCTTACAACCAATTGATTATCACGGAAAAAATGGAATCAAGTCTTTATTTAAGTTATTAAAAAGAAAGGGATGGAAAGAAATAATAGAGAATAAAAATCCTATTGCTTTAAAAAATAAAAGATCAACAATATCGCTTGAACCCAGATGCCAAATTGAATTATCTGGGGGAACAGTTAAAACTGTTCATGAAACTTGTAGGCAGGCAAAGATTTACCTAGATGAACTAAAAACAATTTGTGAAAAAAAGAAATTAGGAATTCTTGGTATTGGTTATTATCCTAAAAATTTTAAAAAAGATTCTGGTTGGGTTCCAAAAAAAAGATATTCAATTATGAAAAAAAGAATGAAGACAGCGGGATCCCATGGATTAGAAATGATGTCATCAACTTGCTGTATACAAACTAATCTAGATTATGCAAATGAAAATGATATGTTTAAAAAAGTAAGAGTGGGATTTGCTTTACAACCATTTGTAACAGCATTATTTGCAAATTCTCCAATAATAAACAAAAAAAGATCTAAATTTTTGAGTTATAGAAGTTATATTTGGTCTAAAACTGATAAAAAAAGATGTGGTATAATTTCTGAGGTTTTTTCTAAAAAATTTACATTTGAAAAGTATGTCTCCTATCTGCTGAAAGTACCAATGTATTTTGTAGTAGAAAATGGAAAATATATTGAAATAAGAAATCAAAATTTTGAAGATTTTTTAAATGGTAAATTAAAAAAATTTCCAAGAAAAATACCTACTATTGTAGATTTAGAAAATCATATTAGCACTATTTTTACTGATGTCAGAATAAAACAATATATTGAAATGAGGGGGGCTGATAGCGGATCGTGGAATAGAATATGTGCCTTACCTGCTTTTTGGGTAGGACTTTTATATAATAAAACAATTTTAGATCAAACTTTTTTAATGTTAAAAAATTGGAAATTAGAAGATGTTTATCAACTAAATAAAGATGTTCAAAAATATGGATTAAAATCAAAATTAAGAGGAAAAAAAATTCAAAATATATGTATTGAAATTTTAAAATTAGCTCAAAGAGGATTAAGTTTAAGAAATTGTTTGAATAAAAATAAAAAAAATGAAGAACATTTTTTAAATATTTTATTTGACACTGCAAACACGGGAATTACTCCTGCTGAAAAATTAATTGATGAGTATATTGATAAAGATAATAATTGTACTGATAAAATATTTATTGATAATTCATATTAAAAAAATTTAAAATAATTATTTTGAAAAAGAAATGAAAAAAAAATTTAAAAATTTAAAGGAAGTTAGAAAAAATATTGATAATGTCGATACACGTTTAGTTAAGCTAATTGCAGAAAGAGAGTTTTATGCTAAGGAAGCTGTAAAATTTAAAATAGATAGGAGTCAAATAATTGATAGAAAAAGAATTAATACCGTACTAATTAGAGTAAAAAAATTATCAAAAAAATATAAAGTTAACAGATTAACTATAGAAAAAATTTGGAAATTAATGATTCAAAACTTTATTATTCTAGAAAAAAAATTATTTAAAAAACCAAGAAAATAATTTTTTTATTATTAAACATCTGTACCACCAACTAAAATTTCATCAACTAGAATTGTAGGTTGCCCAACCCCAACAGGAACTCCTTGTCCTTCTTTTCCACAAGTACCAACGCCTTTATCAAGTGTCATATTATTTCCAACTAGTGAAATTTTTTTTAAAACTTCCTCACCTTTTCCTATTAATGTTGCTCCTTTAACAGGCGCAGTAATTTTTCCATTTTCAATCAAGTACGCTTCTGAAGCTGAGAATTCAAATTGGCCAGATGTTATATCAACACTTCCACCAGAAAAATTAACTGCATACAGCCCTTTTTTTACTGATTTAAACACTTCTTCTTGAGGAACATTTCCTGAAAGCATGTATGTATTAGTCATTCTTGGCATTGGAAGATATTCATAACTTTCTCTTCTACCATTTCCAGTCGATTTTGTTTTCATCAATTTTGCATTTAATCTATCTTGCATATGACCAACCATAATTCCATTTTCAATCAATGTAGTGCACTGACTTGGGGTACCTTCATCGTCAATTGTTATAGAACCTCTTCTATTTTTAATCGTACCATCATCAACTACCGTAACATTTTTAGACGCGATTTTCTTTCCAAGAAGATCTGAAAAAACAGATATTTTTTTTCTATTAAAATCACCTTCTAGCCCATGACCAATAGCTTCATGCAGAATTATACCCGGCCAGCCAGGCCCAAGGACAACAGGCATTTTTCCAGCTGGAGTTGGTTTAGATTTTAAATTAGTTACTGCTTGTCTTAAAGCATCTTTCGTTTGTTCTTTCCAATTTTTTTCATCGAAAAAATCTATATAATTTTTTCTTCCACCTACACCGCTTGAACCGGTTTCCATTCTTTTTCCATCATCAACAGTTATAGATATATTTAATCTAACTAATGGCCTAATATCACCGCAGTGGTAACCCCCTTTTCTTAATATATGAACCGCTTGCCATTCTCCATGAAGAGAGACCGATACTTGTTTCACTCTTTTATCTAGTTTTCTTGCATATTCATTAATTGATTTCAAAAGTTTTGTCTTTTCTTCAGAAGAAAAACCATTTAAAGGATTTATATTTGAATAATGCTTTTTGTTAGTTCTTATCGGATCAATAATTTTTGATTTAGAAGAAGATGATAGAATTGATTTTACTGTTTTACCTGCATTTATAATACTTGATTCACTTATATCAGAAGAATGCGAATATGCTGATGTTTCATCTTTAACAGAACGAATACCAAAACCTTTATCTACTGATACGTTGGCATTTTTTATTTTTTTATCATCATATTCATAACTTTCTGATTGTTTAAATTCTAAATAGAGTTCACCATCGTCTGCTTTTTGAAGTGATTCGTTGACTATTTTTTCGGTTTTATTGAAATTTAGACCTTCTTTATTAAAAAATATATCATATGAACTATGTGTTTTATCCATGATGTCTTAATATGTAATTATATATTAATATAATCAATAAATAAAAGGCCTCATAATTTCTTATGAGGCCTGTTAAGATCAAAAAATAATATACTGTAAGGTAATATTATATAACTAGTACGTTCATTATCTATTACATCACCCAGACATTACACTGATCTAGATCAATATTTTTTTTTTTTTTGTTGATAAATTTGTATTTTCTTTTAATTTATTTGCTTAGGGAGATATTTGTGAGAAAAGCATTAGTTTTCTTTTTAACATGTTTATGTAGTACTTTTGGCGTTGTATTAGCAGATGGAGGGCCTGTTCCTTGGCAACTAAATTTTAGACCTGCAGCAACTCCAACAATGGAAAAAGTAGTCGCTTTCCATGATTTTTTAAATCCAATCATCATTTTTATTGCTTTTTTTGTAATAGCTTTAATGGCTTATATTATTGTTCGTTTTAGTGCAAAAAATAATCCAACTCCATCAAGAAATACACATAATACATTTCTTGAAATATTATGGACGGTTATTCCTGTTTTAATTTTAATTATAATTGCAATTCCATCATTTAAACTTTTATATTTTTCACATTCTAACCCAAATACAGAAATGACTATTAAAGCAATTGGACATCAATGGTACTGGTCTTATGAATATCCAGACCAAGGGATTGCTTTTGATAGCAATATGCTTTGCGGTACTCAAGAAGAGTGTGATGAAATATCTAAAGAAACAGGAAAAAAACATATAAGATTACTTGATGTTGATGAACCGATAGTAGTGCCAGTAAATAAAAAAATTAAAGTTATTTCAACTGCAGATGATGTCATTCATAGTTTTGCAGTTCCAGCTTTTGGTATAAAAATAGATGGAGTTCCTGGAAGAGCACAAGATACATGGTTTGAAGTTCTTGAAGAAGGTACTTATTATGGCCAATGTTCTGAATTATGTGGAATGCTACATGGATTTATGCCAATAAAAGTTATAGCTGTATCAGAATCTGAATTTGATAATTGGGTTCAAAATAAAAAA
>CAYXBD010000016.1:0-8807 GCA_964463275.1 uncultured Alphaproteobacteria bacterium
AAGCTGGGTATATTTTTGGTTATAATGATAAAAAAGTAAAACTTAAAGATAGATATTTTTTAGGTGGCGATTCATTTCCTGGTTTTGAAGTAGCTGGAATAGGTCCAAGAGACACTACATCTGCAAATAAAGATGCTTTGGGAGCAAATATGGTGTATACTTTTAGAACTGAATTGAGAGTTCCTATACCTGGCATCGCACCCCAGTTAGGTATAAACGGAGCTTTCTTTGGTATAGTTGGAGCAGCTACTGAAATTGACGAAGATGGTGGTAATAAAATAAAAGACGATTCTTCACCTAGAGCTTCAGCAGGATTTGGTGTAGAATGGAAATCACCATTTGGTCCAGTGAGAGTAGATTTTGCTCACGCTTTTATGAAAGAAGATTATGATAGAACACAATTTTTAAAATTTAATTTTGGAGCAGCATTTTAATTATGAAAAACTTTAAATATATACTAACAATCTTATTTTTTACGCTATTTTCGTCTACTGTATATTCTGAAACTACCATTGCCGTACTTGATGTAGTTAAATTATTAAAAGAATCAAAAGCAGCTGTTAGCATGAAAGATCAGTTAAATACTGTGGCAAAAAAATACACTGATGAAGATTTAAAAAAACAAAAAGAAATACAAAAACAAGAAGAGGAATTGCTAAGACAGAAAGCAACGTTAACTCCTGAAGCTTTTTCTGATAGAAAGAATACTTTTGAGAAAAAAGTTATAGAGTTTAATAAAGGAAGTCAGAGTAAACGTAGAGCTTTAGCAAAGGCAGAAAAAGAAGCGGTCACACAAATTGAAGATGAAGTCGAGAAAATAGTTAAAGCTATAATAGATTCAGATAAAATTACTGCTGTTTTTAGAAAATCAGCGATAATTTTAGGTGATACTTCAATAGATATAACTGAAAAAGTAGTAGAAGAATTAAATAAAAAATTAAGTACAGTTACAGTTAAAGTAACTCCTTAATTTTATTTATGGCTGATCCGAATTTTTTTCCAAGAAGTAAGAAACTTACTTTAGTTCAAATCATAAAGTTAACAAAAATAACTTTACCTAAATCAGCTGACAAAAATAGAGTTTTTTTGGATGTTTCACCTTTAGATTCAGCTTCTAAAGACAATATTAGTTTTTTAGACAATAAAAAATATATTAATCAATTCAAACAATCGAAAGCTGGCGCATGTTTTTTTAAAAAAGATTTTAAAGAAATTGCTCCAAAAAACATGATTCATTTGATTTGTGCAAATCCATATCATTCATTTGCACTTGTTGCAAATGCATTTTATCAAAAGAAAGATATTACTGCTGCAGGAACACACCCTAAAGCTTATGTAGAAACTAGCGTTAAATACGATCACACAGTACAGATTGCTCCAGGAGCTGTTGTTTCAAGTAATGTTATTATCGGTTCAAATTGTTTAATTGGTGCAAACACCGTAATACAGTCCGGTGTGAATATTGGAGCAAACACTGTAATAGGTGCAAATTGTACCATAGCTTATTCAATTATCGGATCTAATGTTAAAATTCACAATGGTGTCCAAATTGGACAAGATGGTTTTGGTTTTGCTCAAAACGAAAATATTAATTTAAAAATGCCACAACTTGGTAGGGTAATAATAAAAGATAATGTAGAAATTGGCTCTAATAGTACTATAGATAGAGGCACAGGGCCTGACACAATAATTGGTGAAGGTACAAAATTAGATAATTTAGTCCAGATAGGCCACAATGCAATTACTGGAAAAAATTGTATTTTAGTAGCACAATCTGGAATATCAGGTAGTACACAAATCGGAGATAATGTTATTATTGGTGGCCAAGTTGGTATAGCAGGACATTTAAAAATAGGAAATAATGTTAGAATAGCTGCAAAGTCCGGAGTAATGAAAGATATAAAGGATGGAGTTACTGTTGCTGGTATACCATCGGTAGCAATTAAAGATTGGCATAGACAAACTATTATTTTAAAAAAGTTGATATCAAAAAAGAAAAATGGCAAATAAAAATTTAACATTAAAAGAAATAAAAAAATTAATACCACATCGGGAACCAATGCTATTAATTGATAAAGTAAAAGTCATTGAACATTTTGAAAGAGCAGTTGGTGAAAAAAAAATAAAAAATGACGCTCATTTTTTTAAGGGACACTTTCCAAAAAAACCTATAATGCCCGGAGTTTTTATTATTGAAGCACTTGCGCAGACAGCATCAGTTTTAGTTATGCATTCTTTAAAAATGACATCAGATAATAAATTAGTTTATTTCATGAGTTTAGAAAATGCTAAATTTAGAAAACCTGTTTTACCAAATTCTAAACTTTGTTTATATGTAAAAAAAAAACAACATAGAGGATTAGTTTGGAAATTTTATGGCGAAGCAAAAGTTAATAATATTAAAGTTGCTGAAGCTATATATTCGGCCATGATAGTTAAGTAGCAATTTGTAACAATCAGTTAATTGATTTTTTTTATTCCTGCATTTAATTATCCAATTAAATGAAAAATAGTATTCATAGTTCGGCTATTATTGATAAAAAAGCTAAATTAGGAAATCATATCAATATCGGCCCTTATTCAATAATTGGACCTAATGTTGAGATTAAGAATAATGTTAAGATTCATTCTAATGTTAATATACAAGGTTACACACTTATAGATGAAGATACTGAAATATTTCCTTTTGCTTCTATAGGAACAATTCCACAAGATTTAAAATATCATGGAGAGAAATCTAAATTAATTATTGGAAAAAAAAATAAAATAAGAGAGCATGTTACAATAAATCCAGGAACTAAAGGAGGTGGGTTAATAACAAAAATTGGTCACAATTGTCTTTTAATGGTTGGATCTCATGTAGCTCATGATTGTATTCTTGGAAACTATGTTATTATGGCCAATAACGCTACTCTTGGCGGTCACGTAAAGATAGATGAATTTGCAATAATCGGTGGCCTATCTGCAGTACATCAATATGTAAGAATTGGAAAACATGCAATGATAGGAGGTATGTCAGGAGTTGAAAACGATGTTATTCCTTATGGTTCTGTAATGGGAAACAGAGCTCATTTATCAGGTTTAAATATAATTGGTCTAAAAAGAAGAGGTTTTAACAGAAAACAAATTCATGATTTAAGAACAGCTTTTAGATTAATTTTTTCTATTGAAGGAACAGCGTTCGAAAGATTAAAAGATGCTGTTAAAATCTATAAAAAAAATAAAGTTGTTATGGATATAGTTAGATTTATAAAAAATAAATCTTCATCAAGAGGAATATGTCAACCAAAACAAAAAAATAATAATGTTTAATAACATTGCTATTATCGCAGGTTCTGGGAAACTCCCTTTTAAAATAGCTTCTTATTTAGAAAAGCTTAATGTAAGTTTTATTATTTTAGCTATTAAAGGATATTCAAAAATAAATCTATATAAGAATTTTAAAACTTACTCTTTAAGAATGGGGCAGGGACATAAAGCTATAAAATTATTAAAAAAAAATAAGATAAAAAATATTATTTTTTTAGGAGGCTTAGATAGACCAAGTTTAGCAAGTCTAAGACCTGACTTATGGACTTTATTTAAAGTTTTTAAGTTTATTTTTTTTAAAAAAACTGATGATGTTATCTTGAGAAACGTTGTTACTATTTTTGAAAATGAAGGGTTTAAAGTTATAGGACTTTCCGATATAACAAATGTTTTTTTCTTAAAAAAAGGTATTTATGGGACTAAAAAAATACCTAAAAATGACAAATTAATAATAAACAAACATCTTAAACAAACTCTTTTATGGACTACAAAAGATCTAGGACAAAGCGTTATTACATCTAAAAAAAATATATTGTTAAAAGAAGATAGAAAAGGTACTAATAACCTAATTATGAGATCAAAAGATGATAAATATAGTAAAAACAGTTATATATTTATTAAAATTAAGAAGTTAAATCAAGATACAAGAGTAGATCTTCCAACTTTTGGATTTGATACATTAAAAAAATTAGTAAAAACAAATATTAAATATATAGTTCTTAATGCTAATTCTACAATTATAATGGATAAAAAAAAAACATTAAAATATTTAAAAAAAAACAAGAAAACTCTTTTGTCAGTTGATATAGCGGTTTCAAATAATAATAACATTAAAATTAACTATGAGTAGTATAAAAAGAATTAAAGTATATTTGATTGCCACTGAACCATCTGGCGATGTTATAGGATCCAATTTAATTAAATCATTAAAAAAAGTTAATGGAAATAGAGTTCAATTTTTTGGCATAGGCGGACCTAAAATGATCAAAGCAGGTTTGATTAAAAGTTTATTTTCAATTAATGAATTGTCAATTTTTGGTATTTTTGAGATTATACCCAAAATATACAAAGTTTTATCTTTGCTTAAAAAAACAGAGAAGGATATATTAAAAATCAAACCTAATGTACTAGTTACGATCGATAGTCCTGATTTTAATTTTAGAATTTTAAAAAGAATATATGACAAAACAACAGAGACAAAAAAAATTCATTATGTAGCGCCAACTGTTTGGGCTTGGAGGAGTGGAAGAGCAAAATATTTATCTAATTATATTGACAAACTTCTTACAATTTTGCCTTTCGAGAATAAATTTTTTAAAAAATATAATTTGAATACAAAATTTGTAGGTCATCCTATTTATGAAATAAAAAAAAATAAAAAAATAAATAAAAAAATTTTTAATTACAAATATAAAATTAAAGATGGATATAAGGTTGTATCATTTCTTCCTGGAAGCAGATTATCTGAAATAAAAAAGACTATACCTGTCTTAATTGAAACAATTAATTTAATAAAAAATCAAACAAATATTAAAATACATGTGCTTTTTTACATTCTACCTCATTTAAAAAAATATTTTAATAATTATAAATTTGATTTTTCATATTCACTTATAAATGAAATTGATAAATATGATGCTTTCAAAATTAGCAATGCTGCAATTTCAACATCTGGAACTGTTGCGATTGAACTAAGTTATTTCAAAGTTCCTACAATAGTAATTTATAAATTAAATTTATTTTCTTATTTTCTTGCTAAGGTTTTCGTTAAAATTAAACACGCAAACATATTAAATATTATGGAAAATAAATATATAATTCCTGAGTTTCTTCAATTTAAATGTCGTCCAATTTTAATAAGTAATGAATTGATTAGATTATTAAAAAACAAATCATATTCTAAAAAACAAGTCAACAATGCTCAAAAATCTTTAATTAAATTAAAAAATAGCAATAAAAAATTACCAAGCTTAAATGCAGTAAATGAAATTATTTAAGATTTTTGATATCTATTTTTAATAATAGAAGAAATAGTTTTAATTATAGATTTTTTTTTTTGACGTTTATCTAAATCTATGTAATCTCTTTTTTTATAACCTATATATAATTGCCTTGGTCTTGATATTTTATGACTTGGATCTTCAATCATTTCTTTCCAATGAGCAACCCATCCAACTGTTCTTGCTACAGCAAATACTGCAGTGTACATAGAAAGTGGAAAACCAAGTGCCCAAAGTAATATACCAGAGTAAAAGTCTACGTTCGGATATAATTTTTTCTTTATAAAATATTTGTCATTTAAAGCAGCGTCTTCTAGATCTAGCGCTATACCTAACAATGGATTATTTTTTCTTCCTAATTCACTTAAAACACTATGACATGCATCTCTCATAACAGAAGCTCTTGGATCATAATTTTTATAAACTCTATGTCCAAAACCCATTAATCTAAATGTGTCCTTAGAATCTTTGGCACGTTCAATAAAATCTTTAATTTTTGCATTTCTCTTTATTTTTAAAAGCATGTGCATCACTGCTTCGTTGGCACCGCCGTGAGCAGGACCCCATAAAGAAGCTATTCCTGCCGCTACACAAGCAAAAGGATTTGCTCCTGAGGAACCAGCTAATCTTACTGTTGATGTGGAAGCGTTTTGCTCATGATCTGCATGTAAAATTAATAATTGATTCATTGCTTTTGTAATTATAGGATTTGAAATGTAATCTTCACAAGGCGTTGCAAATGTCATTCTCATAAAATTTTCAGCATAGGTAAGATTGTTATTTGGATAAATTACTGGTTGACCTAATGAATATTTATAAGCCCATGCAGCAATTGTAGGCATTTTAGCAATTATTCTATGAGTTGATATGAGTCTTTGTTTAGGATTTGAAAAATCTTCACTATCTCTATAAAACGCAGATAAAGCGCCAACGGTTCCAACCATTACAGCCATTGGATGCGCATCTCTTCTAAAGCCTTGTATAAAAGTTTTCATTTGCTCATGGAGCATTGTGTGATATCTAATATTTTTTTCGAATTTTTCTTTTTGCTTTATGTTAGGTAATTCTCCATGTAAAAGTAAGTATGAAACCTCCATGAAATCAGCATGTTTTGCTAAATCTTCAATCGTATATCCACTATGCAATAATGTTCCTTTATCACCATCTATAAAAGTTATTTTTGATACACAACTTCCAGTTGATAAAAAACCTGGATCAAATGTAAAATATCCTGTTTCTTTATAAAGATTTCTTACATCTATTACATCTGGTCCTTCAGTAGATTCAATTATAGGTAGTTGTATTTTTTTATTATTTGATAATAAAATTTCTATTTTTTTGTTTACTTTTTTATCCATTTATAAAATTCCCTATTCTTTTCTTTATTTCCAGATAACCAAGAATTTCCATTATATCATATATTCGAGGACTTACATCTAAACCTGTAATCATTGCCCTTATATATTGGATAATATCCGATAGTTTTAAACCTTTTTCTGTAAGAAATTTAGCTATTATTTCTTCAATTTTTTGTTTTTTAAAGTCATTTTCTATATTCTCTAATACAATTAATAAATCTTTAAATATAGCTTTATCTACTTTTTTTATATATTTTTCCGCTTTTTTAGAAATAGTTAGTGGAAATTTAGTACAATAAAATAAAGACATTTCGGCTAATTGATTGAGATCACGAGATCTTGATTTAATATCATTTAAACCTAAATTTAGCCTTTCAATTGAGATAGTATCTAGTTTAATTTTGTATTTTTTATCGTAATAATTTTTAAGAAATTTAATTATTTCATCATTTTTTAATTCTACAATGTAATGACTATTAACGCTTATTAATTTGTCATTATCAAATTTAGCTGGAGATTTACCCATTTTTTCCAAGCTGAACCATTTAATTGCATTTTCTAATGATATAATTTCATCATCACCATGACTCCATCCAAGACGTAGCATATAGTTGATTAATGCATTAGGTAAAATTCCTTTATTTTTATATTCTTCAACATCTATGGCCCCATGTCTTTTAGACATTTTACTTCCGTCAGAACCAAGGATAAGTGGTATGTGCGCAGTTTTAGGTTTCTCCCATTTCATTGCATCATAAATAATATTTTGTCTAAATGTATTTGTAAGATGATCGTGTCCTCTTACAATATGACTAACATTCATATCGTGATCATCTACCACAACAGATAACATATAAGTTGGAGTTCCGTCTGAACGCATAATAATAAAATCATCCATTTCTTCATTGGAAACTTTTATAGTTCCTTGAATAATATCATTAATAATACTTTCATTTTCTGTCGGAGCTTTAATTCTAATAACATGCTTCACATCTTTAGGAGCATCATTAGGATCTTTATCTCTCCACATTCTGTTATATCGAAACGGTTTTTTTAATATTTTTGCTTCTTCTCGCATTTTATTCAAATCATCTTCAGAACAAAAACATTTGTATGCTAGTCCTTTATCTAAAAGTTCGTTAGCTGTTTCAGAGTGTCTCTTTTGATTTTTAGACTGATATACAATTTTCCCATCCCATTTAAGATCGAGCCATTTTAACCCATCAAGTATTTTATTTATAGAGTCTTCAGTTGATCTTGCTTTATCTGTATCCTCAATTCTCAATAAAAATTTACCTTTTGTGTTTTTTGCAAACAACCAATTAAATAATGCGGTTCTTGCACTTCCAATATGGAGATTTCCAGTAGGCGAGGGGGCAAATCTTGTTACAATTTTCATACGTAGATTTTTTTTAAGAAATCATATTTATACATGAATATTTGAATTATTTAAGAAAAATTTTAATAGCTTCTGATAATCCCTTTTAATTTTCCTTGAATTTTTACTTCATCAGAATTAAAAGACTGTGCTTTATAATTATCATTCTCTGGTATTAGATGTATTTTATCTTTTTCTTTTTTTAATTTTTTTAATGTTACTTCATTATCATTAATAAGCGCTACTACAATGTCTCCATTATCTGCATCATTACAATATTCAATAATAGCTTTGTCTCCATCTACTATTCCTTTATTTAGCATTGAATCTCCATTAATTTTTAAAACATAATTTTTTTTATTTTCAGATACTAGATTTTTAGGTACTTGAACATTGTCATTAGTATTTTCTATTGCTTCAATAGGATTTCCTGCAGCAATATTTCCTAGTAATGGTAAATTTATTAATTGATTGTCTTTCCGATGAGTTGAACCCACTATAATATTTATTGCTCTTTTTTTATTGTTTCTTTTTTCAATAAATCCTCTTTCAACCAAGCCATCTATGAGTCTTTGTATTCCAGACTTTGATTTCAAACCCATTGCAATTTTCATTTCTTCAAAAGATGGGCTAACGTTAGTTTTTTTTATTCTATCTTTTAGGAAATTAAATAGCTTATTTTGTTTTTTTGTTAGCATATATATATAATAGGAACAAAAGTGGTACATTTCAAGTAAGAATTATCTTTTATAATTACCTGAT
>CAYXBD010000017.1:0-8357 GCA_964463275.1 uncultured Alphaproteobacteria bacterium
CAGTAAGCAAGTCAGAATCTAAACCAACTACAACGTCACCAGGTGCATCAGCACCAGGTGCATCAGCACCAGGTGCATCAGCAAAACCAGCTGCAGCAACTTCAGATAAACCTGCACCAGAAAAAACAACGGACAACAAACCAAAAGAAGAAAATAAGGGGGAAAAGAAATAAATGGTAGAAGAAAATAAAATAAATGAAGATACAAATAAAAAAGATAAAAAAAAGAACGTTGTAGCAGAAAACAAAAAAAATGAGAATGATTTTGCTAAAGTGTACTTAAAATCTATTAGAGTAAGCCCAAAAAAATTAAACCTAATTATTTCACCGATAAGAGGTCTGAATATAGAAAAAGCTTTAAATTATTTATCATTTTCTCAAAAACGTATTTCTTACCAAATAAAAAAAGCTCTTCAATCTGCTGTTGCAAATGCAGAAAACAATCATCAATTAGATGTAGATAAATTATATGTACATGAAGCTTCAGTTGGCAAAGGTTTAGTAATGAAAAGATTTAAACCAAGAGCAAAAGGAAGAGGCGTTAGAATCTTGAAACCATTTAGCAATTTAACTATTAAATTAAAAGAACAAAGTGACGCAAAAGAAACAGAAAAAAAAGATAAAATTAAAAAAGAAGATAAAAAAAACAATAAGAATGAGGTAAACAAATAATGGGACAAAAAGTAAATCCATCGGGATTGAGATTAGGAATTAATAGAACCTGGGATTCGAGGTGGTATTCTGAAGATCAATATAGTGTTTTTTTAGAAAATGATTTAAAAATAAGAAAATATATAGAATCAAAATTAAAAAAAGCTGGATTATCAAAAGTTATTATTGAAAGGGCTTCAAAAAAAATCATTATTGCTATACACGCATCAAGACCTGGAATTATTATTGGTAAAAAAGGTTCAGATATAGAAAAATTAAAAAAGGAATTATCAAAATTAAGCGGTTCAGAAATAAATTTAAATATTGTTGAAACAAAGAAACCAGAATTAGATGCAAAAGTTGTTGCGGATAATATAGCAATGCAATTAGAAAATCGTGCAGCAACAAAAAGAGTTATAAAAAGAGCCGTGCAATCAGCATTAAAACTAGGCGCTCAAGGTATAAGAGTAAGTGTCGGAGGAAGGATTGGCGGTTCAGAGATTGCTAGAGTTGAGTGGTTTAAAGAAGGCAGAATTCCATTACACACTTTGCGTGCAAATATTGATTATGCAATTTCTACTGCAAAAACAACATATGGTACATGTGGTGTAAAAGTTTGGTTATATAAAGGAGAAAAATTATCAAAAGAAGAAAATATTAATAATAATAAAAAAAATAATTAATAAGAAAAAAAAATGTTACAACCATCAAAACCAAAATTTAGAAAACAACATAAAGGCAGAATTCATGGAAAAGCCCAATCAGGTTCCAAATTAAATTTTGGAAGTTATGGTTTAAAAGCACGTAACCCAGGTAGAATTAATGCTAGACAAATTGAAGCTGCAAGAAGAGCAATTACAAGAGAAATGCAAAGAGAAGGAAGGGTGTGGATTAGAATATTTCCTGATGTTCCAGTCACCAAAAAACCTGCTGAAGTCAGGATGGGTAAAGGTAAAGGAAGTGTTGAATTTTGGGTCAGTAGAATACATCCAGGAAGAATTCTTTTCGAAGTAGACGGGGTAAGCGAAGATATTGCAAAGAACGCATTGTTATTGGGGGCAGCTAAGCTTCCAATTCAATCATTTTTTATTAAAAGAATGGATGTTTAAATGAAATATAGTGAAATAAAAAAGAAAACTAAAGATGAATTAACAGATTTGTTAAGTGATTTAAAAAAAGAGAATTATAATCTTAGATTTCAAAAAAAAAATGGACAATTAGAAAAAACTGGAAGAATTGATCAAGTAAAAAAAGATATTGCTAAAGTAAAAACAAAATTGAATGAAGATTTTTTAGGGGAGAAAAATGCCAAAAAGAATATTGAAGGGTAAGGTTGTAAAAAATAAAAGTGAAAAAACTATAATTGTGGATGTTGAATCAACATACATGCATAAGAAATATAAAAAATTTTTAAGAAAAAATAAAAAGTATGCGGTTCACGATGAAGAGAACGTAAGTAAAATAGGTGATGTTGTTAAAATTATTGAATCTAGACCTATTTCAAAAACAAAAAAGTTTGTTTTATTTAATGAGAAAAAAATGGCAAAAGCAGATAAATGATTATAACAGAAACAAAATTAAACGTTGCAGATAACTCTGGGGCTAAATTAGTTCAGTGCATAAAAGTATTAGGTGGTTCGCATAGAAGAAGTGCTAGCATAGGAGATGTAATTGTTGTTTCGGTAAAAGAAGCTATTCCAAATGGAAAAGTAAAAACAGGCGAAGTGACAAGAGCTGTTGTTGTAAGAACTAAAAAAGGAGTTTCAAGACAAGATGGTTCCACAATAAGATTTGATAAAAATTCAGCAGTATTATTAACAAAAGAAGGAGAACCAATAGGAACAAGAATTTTTGGACCTGTTACTAGAGAATTAAGACTAAAAAGATTTACCAAAATTATTTCTTTGGCACCTGAGGTTTTATAAATGGATAAAATAAAAACAAAATTAAAAAAAGGAGACAATGTGTTAGTTGTAACTGGTAAAGATAAAGGTAAATCTGGTTCTATATTGTCAATTTTTCCAACAAAAAATAAAGCAATTGTTAAAGGTGTAAATATTGTAAAAAAACATCAAAAGCCAGATAAAAAAAGTAGCGGAGGGATAATTGAGAAGGAGTTACCAGTACATATTTCAAATCTATCATTTATTTCTATAAAAGATGGAAAAAAAACAAAAATTGGTTATAAGATCGAGAATAATAAGAAAATTAGATTTGAGAAAAAAACAGGAGAAATAATAAAAAATGTCTAGATTACATGAAGAATATTTAAAAAATATTAAACCTAATTTAATGAAAGAACTAGATTTGAAAAATATTTATTCAGTTCCAGAATTAAAAAAAGTTGTTATAAATATGGGTTTAGGAATAGATGCAAACGATAAAAAAAAGTTAGAAGCTGCTGTTGATGATTTAAAAAAAATTTCTGGACAAATGCCGATTATTACTAAAACAAAAAAAGCGATAGCAAACTTTAAAACAAAAGAAAACATGCCTATAGGTTGTAAAGTAACTTTAAGAAAAAAAAGAATGTATGAATTTATTGATAGATTGATTAATATTGCTTTACCAAGAACTAAAGATTTTTCTGGTTTATCACCAAAAAATTTTGATGGTTTTGGAAATTATACTTTTGGTGTTAAAGAACACATTATATTTCCTGAGATTGATTATGATAAAATAGATAAAGTAAAAGGAATGGATATAACAATTGTAACTTCTACAAAGAAGAATAATGAAGCAAAATCTTTATTAAAAGCATTTAATTTTCCTTTAAACAAATAACAACATGGCAAGATTAAGTTTAATACAACGTAATTTAAAAAGAGAAAGATTAGTAAAAAAATATAGCAAAAAAAGAATTGCTTTAAAAAAAATAATTAAAAATAAAAAAACAAGTCCTGAAGTAAGGATTGATGCTATCAATAAATTATCAAAATTGCCAAGAAATGCCCTACCTTGTCGTTTAAGAAACAGATGCATTGTTACTGGGCGTTCAAGAGGAAATTACAGAAAGTTTAAATTATCAAGAATTGCTTTTAGAGAGTTAGCCAGTGATGGTAAATTACCTGGAATAATTAAATCAAGTTGGTAAAAAAATTATGGTAGTTACAGATACAGTTTCAGATATGATAACAACAATTAGAAACGGACTCTTGTTGTCAAAAGAATCTGTTAATACTCCATCATCTAAATTAAAAATAAATATATTAAAAATTTTACAAGAAGAAGGTTATATAAAGTCATTTAAGGAAAATAAGATTAAAAAAGGCATAAAAGAAATAAATATTGTTTTGTCATATGTTAACGGCCAATCTTCAATAAAAATAATTTCCAGAATTTCCAAGCCTGGTCGCAGAGTTTATTCAAAACTTAAAAATTTGCCATCTTATTTTAAAGGATATGGCGTAACTATAGTTTCAACTTCAAAAGGAATAATGACTGATAAAAAGGCAAGAATTTCGAATTTAAGTGGGGAAATTTTGTGCCAAGTTTTTTAATTTTTTTATATGTCTAGAACAGGAAACACACCAATAGAAATACCCGATGGTATTGAAGTTATATTAAAAGAAACAAATATAATTGTAAAAGACAAATCTGGAGAAAAACAATTTGAGTTTTCTAAAGATCTTAATGTTTCAATTGAAAATAAACAAATATTAATAAAACCAAAAGAAATAAATAAGAAAACTAAAATGATTTGGGGGACGACTAGAAGTTTATTAAATAGTATTATTTTAGGATGTACAAATGAGTTTAAAAAAATCTTGAAACTTGTAGGAACTGGTTATAAAGCACAATTACAGGGAAAAATTTTAAAAATCAACGCTGGTTATAGCCATGATATAGATTACGAAATTCCAGAAGGTATAAATGTTAAGTGTCCGGATGCAAACACTATTGAAGTTTCAGGTTCTAATAAATCTCAGGTAGGACAAGTTGCTGCTGATATAAGATCTTTTAGAAAACCTGAGCCATATAAAGGAAAAGGAATAAAATATGAAAATGAATATATATTTAGAAAAGAAGGGAAGAAAAAATAATAAATGAACGTTAAGGCTAAAAATATACTAAGACAAATACGAATAAGAGAGAAAATAAAAAAAAGCGCAAATGGACGTTATAGATTGTCGGTATTTAGATCTTCAAAAAATATTTATGCGCAGATAATAGATGATGACAAAGGAAAAACATTACTATCATCATCAACATTAGATAAAAAGATTAAATCTAAGTTTAAAAATACAGGCAATAAAGAAGCAGCAAGTGAAATTGGAAAAATTTTAGCAGAAAAAGCAAAGGAAAAAGGAATTAAAAAAGTAATTTTTGATAGAGGCAAATATCTTTACCATGGAAGAATAAAAGCATTAGCTGATAGTGCAAGAAAATCAGGGTTGGAGTTTTAATTATGGAAGTTGATATAAGGAAACATCAAAAGAATAACAACGATGATAATTTAATTGAAAAAGTTGTTTACGTAAATAGGGTTTCTAAAGTTGTTAAAGGAGGGCGAAGATTTGGCACAGCGGCTTTGGTTGTTGTTGGAAATGGAAAAGGTAAGGCAGGTTTTGGAAATGGGAAAGCAAAAGAATTTCCTGAATCAATAAAGAAAGCGACTGATAAAGCAAAAAAAAACATGAAATATTTTCCTTTAAAAAAGAACAGAACTTTTTTTTATGATGTTCAAGGAAAACATGGATCTGGCAAGGTTTTACTTAGATCAGCTCCTCCAGGAACAGGTATTATTGCCGGTGGCCCCATAAGATCAGTTTGTGAAGCAATAGGAGTGCACGATGTTGTTGCTAAGTCAATCGGGACTACTAATCCACATAATATGGTCCGAGCCACTTTTGATGCATTAGATAGGTTAGATGACATAAAAAAAATTGCTGAGAGACGCGGTAAGCAAGTAACTGATTTATATTTTAAAAAGAAAGTAAATGAAAAACAAAGTAAAAACAAATAAAACCATTAAAGTTACAAAAATTAAAAGTACTATTGGAAGAGATAGCATCCAAAAGAAACATTTAATTTCATTAGGCTTAAAAAAGATTGGAACATCAAAAACAATTATTATAAATAAATCTACTAAAGGTTTAATTAAAAAAGTAAATCATTTAGTAAAAATTGAGAATGGTTAAAAAAGAATGCTTAATACTTTAATTAATTTGAGAAAAAAGAAAATATCAAGAAAAAGATTAGGTAGAGGCATTGGTTCTGGAACTGGAAAAACTTCTGGAAGAGGTCATAAAGGACAGAAATCAAGATCGGGAGTTTCTCTCCAAGGTTTTGAAGGTGGCCAAATGCCTTTATATAGACGATTACCAAAAAGAGGATTTAAAAATTATTTTAAGAAAGAGTTTAATATTTTTAACTTATTACAAATACAAAGCTTAATAGATAAAAAGAAATTGGATAATAAAGAAGAAATTACAGGAAATTTACTATTAAAAAAGAAAATAATAAAAAAGAAATTAAATGGCATAAAAATTTTGGGAAAAGGTGAAATTAAATCTAAGATTATTATTCAAGCAGACAAAGCTAGTAAAAATGAAATTATAAAAATAGAAAAAATTGGTGGAAAAGTTAATATTATTAAAGCTAGTAGCAATAATTTAAAAAAAGAAAAAAATTTAAAAAAAGATCCTATTAAAAAAGAAATAAATAAAGATAATTTAAAAAAATAAAAAATGTCTTCTACTGACCATATGAATACTCAAGCTAACATGGGCGCTTTTAGTAAGGCAAAAGAACTTCAAAAAAAAATTTTATTTGTATTATTTTGCTTAGTAATTTATAGACTTGGTACTTTTATACCAATTCCAGGTATTAATTCCGATATATTTCAAGAAATTTTTGACCAAAACTCAAGCGGACTACTAGGTATGTTTGATATGTTTGTAGGTGGTGCAGTACAAAGGATGAGTATATTTGCACTTGGAGTTATGCCATATATTTCAGCTTCAATTATAATGTCGCTATTAACCCACCTAAATCCCACACTTTCTCAGTTAAAAAAAGAAGGTGGCGAATTAGGAAGACAAAAAATAAATCAATATACCAGATACGGAACAGTGTTATTGGCAACTTTTCAAGGATACGGTTTGTCAATAGGACTTGAGAGTATGGGAGGAACTACTGGATCGGCGGTTATTGATCCTGGACTTTTTTTTAGACTTAGCACAGTTATTACTATTATCGGAGGAACAATATTTTTGCTGTGGTTGGGCGAACAAATAACTCAACGTGGCATTGGTAATGGGATATCTTTAATAATATTTTCTGGAATTGTTGCAAATCTACCGTCTGCTATTGCTGGTACATTTGAATTAGTTAGAACTGGCGCACTAGTTCCATTTTTTATAATAGCATTAATTTTCTTTATAGCTTTAATCTTTGTATTTATAGTTTTTATGGAAAGGGCCCAGAGAAGAGTTTTTGTTCAATATCCAAAAAGACAGATAGGAAATAAAATGTACGGTGGAGAAGGTAGTCATATGCCACTTAAATTAAATATGTCTGGCGTAATTCCTGCAATATTTGCCTCTTCTGTTTTACTTTTACCTCTAACTTTAAGCGGATTATCAGGAGGTAAAGGTCCAGGATTTATTAATTTTTTAAGTACCTATCTTGGTCACGGAAAACCAATATATTTGATTTTATATTTCTCATTAATAGTTTTCTTTTGTTTTTTTTACACATCAATTGTTTTCAATCCTCAAGAAACAGCAGATAATTTAAAAAAGAATGGAGGATTTGTTCCTGGAATAAGACCAGGGGAAAATACAGCGCAATATTTTGATTATGTTTTAACAAGATTAACTCTTGTCGGAGCACTATATTTAGGTACTGTTTGCATAATTCCTGAAATATTAATATCTAAATTTTCCGTACCTTTTTATTTTGGTGGGACAAGTTTACTTATAGTGGTTGTTGTAATGATGGATACAATCGGCCAAATTCAATCACATCTATTTGCCCATCAGTATCAAGATCTATTAAAAAAAACTGATTTCAAAGGCGGATTATAATGATTGTAGTTTTGTTAGGACCGCCTGGCGCAGGTAAAGGCACGCAAGCTAACATAATTTGCAAATCAAAAGAATTATTCCATTTTTCAACGGGTGATATTTTAAGAGGTGAAGTAGAAAAAAAATCAGAAATTGGTCAAAAAATTGAAAATATTATTAATGCAGGAAAATTAGTAGGAGATGAAATAATTGTACAGATTGTTGAAAAAATTCTTTCAGAACAATTATCGAAAAATAAAGGAATATTATTTGATGGTTTTCCTAGAAATTTAGATCAGGCACATACATTTGGTGAATTATTAAAGAAAAAGAAACAAAAGATTGATTGTGTTATCCATATTTTAATAGATAAAGAAGAGATAATAAAAAGAATTCAAAAAAGACAATCAGAAGAAAATAGAGAAGATGATAGTATTGGTGTTTTAAAATCAAGGATAGATGTTTATTTAAAAGAAACTACTCCATTACTAGATTTATATAAAAAAGAAAATGTTTTAAAAACATTAAATGGCATGCAATCTATTGAAAATGTGAGTAAGGATGTTTGTAAATCTATAGAAGAAATTTAGTAAATTTATGTAATGTTAGTTTTTATTGACTTAAAATTATTAATTAGTATAATTCGTTTTATTTTTTAAGGTATTCAATTGGCGAGAATTTCTGGTGTAAATTTACC
>CAYXBD010000018.1:0-8259 GCA_964463275.1 uncultured Alphaproteobacteria bacterium
AGAATTTTTAATAATTAATACAAAAAATGTTAAAAAAATTCTCATTAGTATATAACTTACAAATTGCACGTAAATATCCTGTTAGCTTAGTTCATTTTGTTACAAATAGATGCAATGCCAGATGTTCCTTTTGTTTTATTGATTTTGATAATCCAAAAACATTTAAAAATGAACTAACACTAAATGAAATAGATAAGATAACAAAAAATATTGGTCCAAATTTAACTAATGTAAATTTAACTGGAGGAGAACCTTTTGCAAGAAAAGACATATTAGATATTGCAAGATGTTATTTCAAAAATACAAACGTTGAATCAATAACAATGCCATCAAATGGAAGTTTGCCTAAAAGAATGGTTAAATTTGCTAAATCTATTAGTAAAGAATTTCAAGAAAAGAAAGTTTTAATTTCTATATCAATAGATGATTTACCTAAACAGCATGCAAAAATAAGAAAAATTCCAAACCTTTTTGAAAAAGCTATGAAATCATATCAATTATTAAACAATATATCTCAAAATATAATGGTAAATGTTGCAATAACTTGTTCACATGAGAATTATAAAAACGTTCCAAAGATTTATGACGTACTAAAAAAAGATTACAAAGTAAAATCATTAACTGCAAATATTGTTAGAGATGAAGGAGTTTATAAAATTCCTAAAGATAAAAAGAAAAAAATACTAAATGCTTATACCTATTTAACAAACAAAATTTTAGAAGATTTTAAAGAGAAAAAATTAAATAATTATAATACAAACACCTTAGAGGGAAGAATTATTAATAAAAAAAATTTTATGCTTTATAAAATTATGAAAAAACAATATTTGAAACCATATTTTATAAGTACTTGTCACGCTGGTTCATTATTTGGAATTATCGGAGCAGAGGGGACGATATATCCATGTGAAATATTAGATAAACCACTAGGAAATATAAGAGATTTCAATTATGATTTTTTATCTCTTTGGCATAACAAAAAAACTCAAAGTGTAAAAAAATGGATTAAAAAAACTAATTGTCATTGTACTTACGATTGTGCATGGTCATTAAATATTTTAGGAAATGCAAAATATCAACCAGAATTAATTGGATCGGTTTTTGGAAAATCGTGGTAAAAAAAAATATAAATCTCAAAGATACAACGATAATTATTCCAGCAAAAATAATAGAAAATAATTTAATTAATTGTATTAAAAAATGTATAAAAAAATATCCTGATACTCCTATAACTATAGTTTTAGATAATTTAAATAAAAAAAAAACATTATTAAAAATAAAAAATATTAAATTTATTCAAACTGGACCAATTTCTATAGCTGAAAAAAGAAATATTGCTGTTAAATCAACCAAAACTAATTATTTAGCTTTTTTAGATAGTGATGCTTATCCAGGAGAAAATTGGTTGGAAAATGGTTTGCAATTATTAAAAAAAAAAGAAATTGTAGCTGTTGGAGGAACGGAATTAGATTTTCCTTCACAAAATTATACAGAAAAATGTGTTTCTAATGCAAGTAAAAGTTTTTTAGTTACAATTTTAAACTTTAGAAAAAACTTAAAAAAGGAAAAATATTGTAATTACTTACCTTCATGTAATTTAATCTTAAAAAAAAAAAATTATGAAATTGCAGGAGGAATGAACTCTGATTTGATAACGGGTGAAGATTGGGATTTTGGTGACAGGTTAAGAAAAAGTGGAAAAAAAATTTTATATTCTCCTAATGTAAGAGTTTTTCATAAAAGTAGAAATTTAAAAAATTTTTTTAAACAAAGATTAGTATATGGTGAAGGAATTATAGATTTGATAAAAAATAAGAAAAATCCTTTCTATCTCTTATCATTAATCTTTTTATTTTTTTTTATTTTTATATTATCACTACCTCTAATATTTTTTTATCCTTTATGGTCAAAAATATATATTAATATTTCAATTTTTTATTTTTTTATTGTATTTATTGAAACTTTAAGATTAACAAAAAAACCTCTTTCATTTTTTGGAATTTTTTTTGCTATTTTAGTTGGAAATATTACACCTGGTATTGGAACACTAATGAAAATTTTAGGTTTTAATTTAAATTCAAAAAAAATATATAAAAATTATTAAATCAATATTTTTTTAATAAAGTTAGCAATTTTTAATGATGCTCTTCCATCTCCGTAAGGACGATATTTCCATTGTTTTAGATTAACTTTCTTTTTTTTTGCCCAATTTAAAGCTTTTAATATATCTTTGGAATCAAAGCCAGTTAATTTACCTATTTCTAATTCTAAAACTTCTTGCCTCTCTGTTTTTTCTCTACATATAACCACTGGCACGCCAATAGTAGAACATTCTTCTTGTATACCCCCAGAATCAGTTATAACAAAAAAAGAATTAGAAATAAGTTTACATGTACTCAAATAACTTAATGGTTTTGTTAAATAAAAATTTTCTAATTTTTTTAAATACTTATTTATACTATTTGATGCAAATCTATTTGGATGCTCAGGACAGACTAAAAGTAAATCTTTATTTTCCTCAAAAAATGTTTTTAATGCTTTAAAACATTTATCTAAATTCTTTCCCTTAGCTTCTCTTCTATGCGCAGTTAAAAAAACTATTTTTTTTGAATTCTGTTCAGCATATTGAATTATTTTTTTTCCAATATCGTCATTTTTTCTTTTCAAAAATGAAAAAAAACTATCTATACCGGAATTACCAACAATAAAAATATTTTTCTTATCTATTCCCTCTTTAACTAAATTCATCATACTTAATTTGGTAGGAGCAAAATGTATATCACTTACCGAAGTTATAAGTTTTCTATTTAACTCTTCAGGAAAAGGGTTTTTATTATCAAATGTTCTTAATCCTGCTTCGTTATGCGCAATAGTTACACCTGCTAAATTTGCTGCAAATGCACAACCAGCAGCAGTTGTTGTGTCTCCTTGTACTAAAACTAATTCAGGTTTGTTAGTTACCAATATTTTATAAAATATTTCAACTGATTTTTTTATATTTCTGATAAGGGATTTTGTTGATTGAAGTTCATTTAAAGTTAAATCAAATTTAATTTTACTTTCTTTAGAATAAAAATTTAAAAAATTTTTATGTTGTCCTGAGTTTACTAATACAACATTTTTTTTTCCAAATTTCTTAATAAATTGATAATAAACCGGTAATTGTTTTAAAAGTTCCGGTCTAGTACCTATTATTACCCATATTTTTCTTTTAAGATTTAACACATTAATCTATATTTGAATGTCTAAAAAGATAAATGATATGATTAAATTAAACCACTTATATAAATATATAGGAAAAAAAATAAATTTTTTCATTTTTATTCCACTTTATATATCTTCATTTAATATTTTATCAAATTTTTTTGAAAAAAAAATTCTCGGATCTTTTTCAATTTTTGGAGATTTTCTTATATATAGATGCGCTGGCATAAATTATTTAAATAAAGAATCTCCGTACGGAGTAAACAAGCTTCAAGAATGTTTGAATTCTTATCCAAATTCCTTAGATTTTTTTTACCCACCTATCACACTAAGTTTTTTTAAATTCTTCTCATACTTTGAAATAAATCAAGCTATATTTCTGTGGGGTTTAATAGTTTTTTCTTCATTATTTCTAATTGTCTATTACTCATATAAATTTTTTGGAAAAAACATTTCTTTTTTTATATTCTTATTAATTTTTTTATTTTCTTTTGGAGGCATAAATTGGACTGGAATAATAACGGGAAATATTTCTATATTAATATACGGTTTAATAAGTTTAGGTATTTTTTTTATTTTTGAGAAAAAAAATAATTATTTTTACATACTTATATCTCTAATCTCACTAATTAAGCCAACTTACTTTATATTTATTTTATTACCTATATTAATTTCAGAAACATCTAGGATTAAAGAATTAAAAAAAATTTTTTTATTTTTTATAATTGTTCTTTTTATATATTTGCTTTCATATTTAAATAATCCTGATTTGTTTAACCAGTTTATAAATAGTCTAGTATATGCAAGATCCTCAGAATTTATTTCAATATTTGGCCAAGGTTTAGGTTTGTCATCTATTATAGATTTTTTTATAAATTCATTTTTAAAAAACTTTCAACTAGATATAAATTATTCATTAACTAAAAATATAATTTGGCTTGTGATTATTTCCTTATTTATTTCTTATTTTTTAATGGTTCAGTATAGAAAAAAAGAAATTCTTAATAACAAATTAGCTTTGAGTCTTTGTTTAATAACTCTTTGTTATCCAATATTAAAACATTATGAATGTTATTTAGTTGTGCCATGTCTGTTTTTTTTGATTAGTAATTTTAAAACAAAATTTAAATATATACTTCTATTAACAATGTTTAGCGTTCATGATAAATATTCGCTTTTTTTAATATTAATTATAGCATTCACATACGAAATATATTTAAGTAATAAAAAAATATCTATATGAAAAAAATTTTAGTTTGCATTCCTACTTATAATGAAAGCGAAAACATAGAAATATTATGTAAAAAAATTTTAAATTTAAAAAAAAAAGTTGATCTGTTGATTGTTGATGATAATTCCCCTGATGATACATCGGGTATCGTGGAAAAATTAAAATTAAAAAATAAAAAGTTATTTCTTATAAAAAGAGAAAAAAAAATAGGCATTGGATCTGCAATTAGAACTGGTTTCAATTTTGCACTAAAAAAAAATTATAATGCAATAATAACATTAGATGCTGATTTCTCGCATGATCCCCAAAAAATACCTTTATTTATAAAAAAATTAGAAAAGTATGATTTTGTAATTGGATCAAGGTACATTAAAGGTGGTAAAACTGATTATAAAGGAATTAGAAATTTTCTTAGTCGATCAGCCAATAAATTATGTAGTTTTTTTTTAAATATGCCTTTTAGTGAATTTACAACATCTTATAGAATATATAATTACAAATGTATAAAAATGTTAAATAATAAAAAACTTACAGCAGAAGATTATTCTTCTTTAATTGAATTCTTTTTTTATATTTATTATTCTGGTTTTAAATGCAATGAAGTTCCAATTATTTTCAAGGACAGGTCTAAAGGAAATTCTAAAATTCCTAAATTGCAAATTATTTATACTTTTCTTAAATTAATAACACTTTCACTTAAAAAATTTTTTTTAACTAAAAAAAATAATGCACAAAAAGAATAATATTTTATTAATTTCAAACTTCATGTCTTGGTGTGTCTGTTTAATACCTCTAATTCTTATTTTTAGTAACTCCATTGCCGACATAATAGTTGTGTGTGCTTCGCTTTTTTTTATTTTTATTTCTCTTAAAAATAACGATTGGTTTTGGCTAAGGGAATCTTGGGTAAAAATCTGCTTATTAATTTATTTTTGGCTAATAGTTACAAGTTTCTTCGCGTATAATGAAGAATTAGCTTTATCAAGATCGGTCAGTTGGATTAGATTTATAATTTTTTCTGCTTCGCTTCAATTTTTCTTTTTAAAGAAACAAAAAAATATAAACAAATTAATTTTTTGCACATTGATTGCTTTAATCTATGTCAATATTGAAATGTTTATCGAAAAATTTACTGGTTACTCTTTATATAATGATTTAAGAGTAGCGTTGTTTGAATCTCCAAAATTTGCTGGTGGCCCTGATCGTTTATCAGGCCCATTTAAAGATGCCCCTAAATCAGGTATTTATTTAGCATATTTTATCTTTCCAGTAATATTAGGGGTACTACAAATTTTAAAAAATAGATTTTCTTATATTCCTATAATAATATCATCATTTTTCATACTAAATGTTTATTTAATTTATGAAAGTGGGCATAGAGCTTCTATGATATCCATTTTTATATCTATAATGGCTTTTATTGTTTATTTTTTTTGGAAAAAAAAGAAAATTATCTTTATAGGATTTTCAATATTTTGCATAAGCTTATTTTCATATTATTTAAATTCAGATATTAAAAAAAAAGAAAATGTATTTAATAAAACTATTACTGAAGTTAAAAACTATAATAATTCTGCGTACGGAGCCCTTTCACTGACTGCATTAAAAATGTTTAAACAAAATCCTATATTTGGTATAGGTCTGAAAAATTATAGAGTTGCCTGTGAAAAAGATGAATTTTTATCAGAAGGTCATAAAGGGACTGGGTATGGGGTATCTCCTTGGAAAGGACATTATAATCAAGGTCTGCAAAAATACTATGAAGGAACATGTTCTAGCCATCCTCATAATCTTTATTTAACACTTCTCGCTGAAACAGGTTTACTTGGATTTCTTTTTTTTATTTCTTTCATTATTGTTTTATGTAAAAAAATCATAGAAAACAAAAAAATTGTTTCAAATCAAATTATTGTTTTAGGAATAATAATAACATTAATTCCTAAATTAATGCCTATGATGCCATCTTTAAATTTCTTTTCAAATTGGAATGCCATTTGTTTTTGGTTTTTGATAGGATGGCTGTTATCTTTTTATTCAAAAGAAAATCTTAAAAAAAAATTATGATAATTTAGCAATCTTTCTTATTTCTTTCTCAGCATTATTAATTAAATTTAAATTTTGACCTCTTAAAACTATATTTACACCCCTTTTTTTTCCATTCATAAATGGATAGCTCCCTATTTCAATTTTATTAAATTTCTTTTGTATACGCGCAAGATCTTCTGCAATATAACTTTCAGGGGAATTTATTAAAATTGTTTTAGATATTTTAGGAATACCGCGTTTAATTTTTTTTATAATTTTTTTAAACATTGCAATCATGATCTCTGGTATACCTGCCATAACATAAACATTTTTTATTCTAAAACCCGCAGCTTTAGTTATTGGATTATGCAAGAGTTCAGCGCCCCTAGGTATTAATGCCATTTTTTGTCTTGCTTTATTAAGTGTTTGATTTTTTGAATTATAAAATTTCTTTAGTATTTCCAATCCTTCTTTATTTTTTACTAATTTGACTTTAAAAGCTTCAGCTATTGAAAGTGAAGTAATATCATCATGAGTGGGTCCTATGCCACCAGTTGTAAAAACATAATTATATTTTTTTCTTACTTCATTTACGGTGTTTATAATTTCTTTTTTATCATCTTTTATTACTCTTGCTTCGATAACTTCTATACCATTTAAAGTTAATTCTTTACATAAATACTGTTTATTAGTATCTAAAGTCCTTCCAGATAAGATTTCATTTCCAATAATAATTACACATGCAGTTGGATTTTTTAATTTTTTCATTAGAATATTATTTTTAGTTATCAAATATGACAAATCTTGAGATTAAGTCTAATTCAAAAAAAGAAAAAATAAATATTTATAATCCATTGGATTTTAAATATATGAGAAAAGCGGGCAAGCTTGCAGCTCAAACCTTAGATTTCATAACAAAATATGTTAAACCAGGTATAACAACAGAAGAATTAAATAAATTATGTCATAATTTTATAGTTAACAATAAAGCACAGCCAGCTCCATTAAATTATAATGGTTTCCCTAAATCAATATGTACGTCCGTTAACCATGTTGTATGTCATGGAATACCTTCCGAAAAAATTTTAGATAAAGGAGATATAATAAATATTGATGTGACAGTAATTTTAAATGGTTGGTATGGAGATACTAGCAGAATGTTTATTATTGGAGATTCGACAAGTGTAAAAGCAAAAAAATTAATAGAAATAACATACATATCTATGATGGAAGGTATCAAAAAAATTAAACCGGGTATAAATTTGGGAGATATAGGGTATACAATAGAGAAATTAGCAACACAAAATAATTTTTCAGTTGTTAAAGATTTCTGTGGACATGGCATAGGTAAAAATTTCCATGAAGCACCCAGTGTTTTGCATTATGGATCACAAGGTGAAGGTTTAAAATTAAAAGAAGGAATGATTTTTACAATTGAACCCATGCTTAATGTTGGAACTAATGAAATTAAAATTTTAGGAGATGGTTGGACAGCAATAACAAAAGATAGAAAATTATCAGCTCAATTTGAACATACAATAGGAGTAACCAAAGATGGTTATGAAATATTTACTTTATCACCAAATAATTTTCAGAAACCTCCTTATTGAAATAATAAAAAATATAACAATATTAAATAATGATACCTAGATACTCTAACGAAAAAATTTCCTCGATTTGGTCTGATAAAAATAGATACGAAATCTGGCTTAAAATAGAAATATATATATGTGAAAAACTTTGTATTGATAAAAAAATACCAAAAAAAGATTTTTTACTTATTAAAAATAAGTCAAAAA
>CAYXBD010000019.1:0-8244 GCA_964463275.1 uncultured Alphaproteobacteria bacterium
GCTATATTTGTAGCCATACTAATATCAGATGATGCTCCTGTGGTAACTTTAGATGGACCAAAAATTATTTCTTCAGCAATTCTGCCGCCCATTGCAACAGCTAAATCAGATTCCAATTTTATTTTAGACATTGATATTCTGTCACTCTCTGGTAAACGCATTACCATACCTAATGCTCTTCCTCTTGGTATAATTGTTGCTTTATGAACTGGGTCAGATTCTTTTGAATGAACAGCAACAATTGCGTGTCCTGCTTCATGATAAGCAGTTAATTTCTTTTCTTCATCTTTCATTACCATCGATTTTCTTTCTATACCCATTAAAACTTTATCTTTAGCATCTTCCATTTCTTGCATAGTAACAAATCTTTTATTTCTTCTTGCTGCCAATAAAGCGCCTTCGTTCACAAGATTTGCCAAATCAGCACCTGAAAAACCTGGTGTACCTCTTGCAATAATTCTTGGTTTAACATTCGGAGCTAGTGGCACTTTTCTTAAATGAACTTTTAGAATTTTTTCCCTGCCAAGTATATCAGGATTTGGAACAACTACTTGTCTATCAAACCTACCGGGTCTAAGTAAAGCAGGATCAAGAACGTCTGGTCTATTAGTTGCAGCAACTATAATTACACCTTCATTGCTTTCAAAACCATCCATTTCAACTAATAATTGGTTTAATGTTTGTTCTCTTTCATCATTGCCTCCACCGAGACCAGCTCCTCTGTGTCTGCCAACAGCATCAATTTCATCGATAAATATAATGCAAGGAGCATTCTTTTTACCTTGTTCAAACATATCTCTTACTCTAGAAGCTCCAACGCCTACAAACATTTCTACAAAATCAGATCCTGATATAGTAAAAAATGGGACATCTGCTTCACCTGCAACTGCTCTAGCTAAAAGAGTTTTGCCACATCCTGGAGGGCCGATTAATAAAACACCTTTTGGTATTTTACCTCCTAATCTTTGAAATTTTGATGGATCTTTTAAAAATTCAATTACTTCTTCTAATTCATTTTTTGATTCATCTATTCCCGCTACATCTTTAAAAGTAATCTTTCCAGTTTTTTCGTTTAGCATCTTAGCTTTCGATCTTCCAAAACCAAGCGCTTTTCCACTTCCTGACTGCATTTGACGCATAAAAAACAACCATACACCGATCAATAGAAGCATTGGAAACCATGATAAAACAATATGTAATAAAGAAGATCCTTTATCACTATATGGTTCAACGTTAATTTTTACATTTTTATTTGATAACTTTTCAATTAAATTGGGGTCATATGGTGTATATGTTTTAAATCTTCTTCCATCTGCTAAATTTCCATTTATTAAATCGCCTTTAATGTTAACATCAAGAACATTATCCTTCTCAACTTCGTTTAAAAAATCAGAAAAAGCTATATCCTGTACAATGTTATTTTTGTCGGTTTTAGTAACAAAATTATAAAAAGACGATAAAATAAAACCTATAATTAACCAGATTAAGAAATTTTTTTTTAATTTTTTCATTATTTATATTTTTAATATTTTTTTTTATTAGAACAATATCAATTATTAATAAATATTTGATAAACTTATACGTGGTTTAAAAAGAAAACTCATATTCGAAAATTCCTTTTTACTCTTCATATTAGAATAATACTGTAAATGAGGAACATATAAAACATCATTTTTTTTATTTTTTACCGCTGGTAAAGATAAAATTATTTTATTAGGAATCTTAATTTCTCTTTTAATTCCTTGATTCTTTAATAAAATCTCATTCCAACCATCTTTTTGTAATTGTTCAATGAAAACTGACTTTCCAAGTTTTCTTTTTAAAAAAAAATTTTTTTTATATTCAATTTCAAATCTATTATCCCAAACAATTTTATTGAACTGAAAATTTATTTCTTGTTTCCTACTTTTTTTAAAAATTTCTCTACAAATATACATCTTCTTTTTTAAAAAAAATATGTGACATCCTCCTAAGTTAGTTTTGTTTATAATTTCATTAGATTTAATTTTTTTATAAAAATTATAAACATATTTTGATTTTGGTGCATAAAATAAACCTGAAATCATATTAAGTAATTTAGAAAAAATAAATATAAAGTCATTCTTGTCCAATAATTTTAAGTTTCTAAAATCCACTGCTGCATAACCAAAAGTATCAATTCTAACATTTTCAATTAACCAAAAAGAGAATTTACTTTCTATTTTTTTTCTTTCTTTTTGTGCTCTTTTTAATATTTTTCTAAAATTACTATCTGTTAATCCTTTTTCCTCTAACTTTGGCAAAATTTTTCTTAATCTATTTCTAGAATATTTTAAAGAATTATTTGATGGATCTTCGATCCAATTTATTTTCTTTTCCTTTAAATAACCAATAATGTCTTTCTTTTTCAAATCTAATAAAGGCCTAAGTATTTTTATTTCTTTTTTTAATAAAACTTTTGGCATACATGCTAAACCATATATATTGCTATTGCTATTTAGTCTCATAATAAAAGTTTCTTTTTGATCCTCAAAGTGATGCGCAATTAACAAATATTTAATATTCTTTTTGTAACACCATTCCTCAAAAATATTATATCTAAACTCACGTGCCTTTTCTTGTACGCTATTTTTTGGCTTTTTTGATAACTCCCATTTAAAACATTGGCTTAAAATTTTTTGCTTCTTTAAAAGTTTTAGTGTTTTTCTAGACTCTTGGACACTACTCTTTCTAAGACCGTGATCAACAATAAGCGCTGTTATTCTTCCTCCTTTTATGTTTACCCACTTCTTAGCTAAGATAGCAAGACATAAGCTATCGGATCCTCCTGAAACAGCTACTGCTAAATGAGGATTTTTCTCATAAGGTCCTAATGAGTTCATGGTCTTAAAAAAAACTTTTTCAATCATACTTAAATTAACAATTACTTTCTTGGATTAAAAAATTTATTTTTTTTAAAATATCTTGTTTAGAATCAGGGTATTGTTTTAAAATATTTTTCAAAGCATCGCAAGATTCTTTTTTTTTATCTAAATTAGAAAAAGAAATTGCTATCTTTAACAAGCTTGCTGGAGCTTTCTCATGTTTTTTATGATTTTTAATTATTTCACCATAAGCTGAAACTGCTTCGGGATACTTTTTTCTTACAAACAATGACTCTCCTAGCCAATAATAAGCGCTTGGTGTATTTACATCTTTTGGATATTTTTTCACAAAACCTCTAAAAGCATCTTCTGCGTCAGAATAATTTAAGTTTTGTAACGAGTCTTTTCCGTAATTAAATAAACTATCTGATGTTTCAAAATTTCTTGCTATTTCTATGGCCACATCTTTAGAATCTTCTTGTTTAATAGTTCCTAAAATTTCTGTATCACCTCCAGAAGTATTGACATTAGATGTATTTTTTGGATATGCATATGTGTCTTTTTCATCAGATCTATCCCTTGCACCTACAGGCAAGCCTCCTGAGGGCGTATCGTTTTTTGTTGATAATCTAAAATCAACATCTGAACTAATTGTATCTAATTTCTCTTGTAGTTGATTTAATCTGAAAAAGATTTCTTCAAACTGTCCATTCATTTTTGCAAAATCATTCTCAAGTTTATTTATTCTCCTTTGATATTTTGAGGGCACAGATTTTTTATCCTCTTTTACTAATGTGTTATTTTCAGGAACATATAAGGATTTTTGTATGTCAGATAATTCTTGTTCTAAACGGTTTAATTTTTCAGCTAGTAAATTATAATCAAACTCATCTAATGCATTTAAATCGAATGTTATGAAAAAAAATAAAATGAAAACGTACTTCGAAATCTTAGATTTAATATCAAACATTTTTTTATAACTAAATTTAATAAAACTTAGCCCTATAAATATTTAAGATTACTATAAAATCAAGAGAAGAGAAGAATAATTTATCTATCTACATCCAGAGTTGTAACAGATCTTCTGTTTAATGACCATGAATCTTCGAATGATCCTTCTTTGTCAGGTCTTTCTTTCCCATATGAAACGGTATTTAATCTACTTTCATCAATTCCCATTGACGTTAGATATTCTCTCACTGAATTTGCTCTTCTTTCACCTAGAGCTAAATTATACTCACGAGTACCTCTTTCATCGCAGTGTCCTTCGATAAGTATAAATTTTGCTGGGTTTTGATCCATCCATGTAACTTGTAAATCTAATGTACCTTCTGCCATTGAAGTCAACAAATATGAATCATAATCAAAATATATTTTTGCAGGAACTGTTCCGTCTTTATCGAGATAGGACATTCCACCTTTTTCATATAGACCTGTTGAAACGTCTTCCATTCCACTTTTACTTGCACAACTGTACAGAAATACTGAGACGAGAAGAATTGTAATAGATTTAAAATTTAACATTTCTACAAAACCATTTTTTTTGCTTAAATCCGATTATAAGGTTGCCTGTTTTAGATACAAGTGTTTTTTATCTTTTTTTTAATCTAATAAAGGAGACCAAGATGGGTCGGAGGCTTCTAAAGGTGTAATAATTTCTTTTTCATGAAAACCAGTTAAATCAATTAAATATATCCTTGTTTTTCCCTCTTTATTTTTTACAGGATAGTCTTTTTTAGTATATGCTATCATTCTTCCATTAGGGGTCCAGGTTGGCCCTTCTACAAGAAAACCTTTAGCAATAACTCTTTCACCCTTACCTTCAGGCGTCATAACGCCAATATAAAAAGTCTTACTAAAAAACTTTGTAAAAGCAACATAATCACCTCTTGGAGACCACACTGGTGTGGAATAATGTCCTTTTCCAAAACTAATTCTTTTTATTTTTTTACCATTATTATTCATAACATAAATTTGTGGTGATCCGCCTCTATCGGAATTAAAAGCAATTTTTTTTCCATTAGGGGAATATGATGGTGATGTGTCGATTCCTCTGTAGGTCGTCAATTGTTTCCTTATATTAGTTTTGAGATTGTAAGAATAAATATCAGAATTACCTTCGCTTGCTAAAGACATTATTACTTGATCTCCAAAAGGTGAGAAACGAGGTGCAAATGTCATCCCAGGGAAGTCGCCTACTATTTCTTGCTTACCAGTTTCTATATCTAATAAATAAACTCTTGGGATTCTTCCAATATATGATAAATAAGTTAATTCTTGCTGGGATGGAGAAAATCGAGGTGTAAGAACTAAATTTGTGCCATTAGTTAAAAAACGATGATTTGCACCATCTTGATCCATAATTGCAAGTCTTTTAATTCTTTTTTTTACCGGTCCACTTTCCGCTATATATGCAATTCTTGTATCAAAATATCCAATTTCACCAGTCAATCTTTCATAAACTTTATCAGCTATACGATGAGAAATTTGTCTCCAATTACTTCTAGCTGTATTAAATGCCCATCCAGCCATTTGTTGTTCTGCAAAAACATCCCAGAGCCTAAATTCAATTCTAATATTACCATTTGTTTCTAATTTAGTAGAACCAACAATCAGTGCTTGTGCGTTTATAACTTTCCAATCAGCAAATTTAGGTATGACATTTGGGTTTGAAATTCTTTGTATATAAGCTTTTGGATCTATAACTGTAAAAAGACCGCTGTTATTTAAGTCAGCAATCACTAACTTTGTAATTTGTTTTGCTACATTTTTTTCTTCTTCAGTAAATCCAATAAAATCATTAATACCAATAGGAGTGGGCTCGGTATATCCTGATGTTATATCAATCTTTAATTCTGCATTTACATTAATAATGTAAAAAAAGAAAATTAAGAATGAAAAAAATATTTTTTTTATATATTTCATATTTAATAAAAAAAAAAAATTAATACCCAATTATACTTTTTGGATCAAAATTTAAAGTTAAATTTTTCCATTTGTCAAATTTATCTTTTGGTAATGGGGCGTTTTTACATCTAGGATTTAAAACTGCTCTGAGCGCACTTTCTGCAGCAGTTCTAAAATACCTATCTCTTTTCATTCGCCCAACGTCTGCTATTCTTGCATCAAGAACGTTACCTTCTTTGTTAAATCTAACTTTAATTTCTGTAGCTAAATTTCCTACTTCTCTAGCACCTGACGGGATATTCCAACATTTTTCAAAATGTCTCCTAACAGCATCAACTTCACTAATTGATAAATTTATTCCTAGCTTTGTAGGTGTTACTTTTTCATCAGTTTTATTTTCTTCCTTATCTTTTTTTTTTTTATCACTAAAATCTTTTGTTACCTGCTCAATAGATTTTAAAACACTTTGTAATTGATTAGGTTTTTTTTTTAATTCCTTTAATTTAACGATCTTCTTTTTTTTTATTTCAACAACTTCTTTTGTTTCCTGAGTTGTCTCAGTAGCTTCCGGTACATTAGTTTGATTATTATATTTAATATTTTCTTGATTTGCGTAATTTGTTTTGTTTTTCGATGTATTTGGAGTTTTTTTAAAATTAATTTTTGGTGCTGTAGTTTTATCTGAAATATTTATTATTTCTACTGGTAAAGGAGGTAAAAATTCTGATCGATATCTAAAAAGATTTGGTAAACCATAGTATATTAACATTATTATAAATAAATGAAGCCCTAACGACTGTAAAAGATAATTCTTTTTTTCCAAGACTTCTCTTTTAAGTGGAAGAAAAATTAAATTATTTATTGTCATTTATTTTTTTCTACTTCAAAGTCAGTGACTAATGCAATTTTATTAAAACCTGCTGAAGTAATTACTGCCATTACTTCTACTACTTTTCCATATGATAAAACCTCATCTGCTCTAATAAATATTTTCCTATCATTTCGGTTTTTCGAAATAGAAATTAATTTTGGTATTAATTTTTCTATAGTTATCTCTGTATCTTGCACAAAGATTTTTTCTTCTTTGTTTATTGTTATTGATAAAGGAGTTTGATCTTCAGGTAATGCTTTCGCTTTTGTTTTAGGTAAATTAATTGGAACCCCAACTGTTAATAACGGTGCAGTTATCATAAATATTACTAATAAAACAAGCATGACATCGACCATTGGAGTTACATTTATTTGACTAATTGTTTTGCTTCTTCTTAATATTCTTGAAAATTTTAAACTGCTAATCCTTTGTATAGATTTATTAGACATTTTTTTTTACTTTGTTACACGATTAACAAATTCTTGGGCAAAAGTTTCTAATCTTGCTGAATAATTATCAAAAATACTTGATATTTTATTGTAAGCTATTACTGCAGGTATAGCTGCTATAAGACCTAAGGCTGTCGCAAATAAGGCTTCAGCAATTCCTGGCGCTACAACTGCTAAACTAGTATTTTTTGTTATCCCTATAGCTTGAAAACTATTCATAATTCCCCAAACGGTCCCAAATAATCCAACAAAAGGTGCTGATGATCCTAATGATGCTAAAAAAATCATATTTTTTTCTAACTTTGTAATTTCATTATTTATAGATGAAACCAAAACGTTATTTAATCTATTTTCTATTTTATCTTTAATTTTAGAATTTCTAAGTTTCAACCATTCAATCATTGATTTGTTAAAAATTGCTATCATGGGATTATCGTTCTTACTTTCTGTTTTAGAATATAAATCTTCTAAAGAAGATGAAGACCAAAAAAGATCTTCAAATTTCTTTGTTACATTATTCATTTTTCTAATCATTTTTATTTTATTTATGATTATTGCCCAACTCCATATTGAGGATACAAAAAGTCCAATCATAACAAACTTAACAATTGGATCTGCCCTAAAAAATAAAGAAAAAATGGATAAATCGTACGCTCCATTTTGAACTAAATTAACAGCATCTACTGCTTGATTTTCCATAATTTTATTTAACTATTCTAAAATTATAACGAAAAAAACAAAGTATTATTTCTTTATAAAAATTTAAAAATTATTTCTTTTTAACTATATCAGATACTTTTTCTAAATCATCGCTATGCACCATTATCCAAAAACCTGGCCTACCTGATTCACATAATGCAATAACTGGGACTTTAGATTCTTTTTTTGCCATTTCATTGGTTTCGTCCCAAAGAGAGATAACAGTGTGTTTTTTTCTTAATTTACATTCTACAAACAATTCGTTATGAAGAGAATCAGACCTAGTATGTCTAGAACTGCCTCCGCTTAATGGTGTTCTGTTTGTATTAAAATACTTTGCAACTTGTCTTTCTCTAGCTTTCCAGGTTTTATCTGCCATTTTTTTTTATTTATCAAAATCTATTGTATCAAAAACTTCATTAGAAATATCATAATTTGACGATATATTCTGAACATCTTCATTGTCTTCTAGTTG
>CAYXBD010000020.1:0-8193 GCA_964463275.1 uncultured Alphaproteobacteria bacterium
ACCACAACAAAAAAAAATGAAAGAACATAAAGAAATGATAAATAAAATAAAAAGAGGAGACGATATAGTTACTGCTGGTGGTGTTTTTGCTAAAGTTTCTCGAGTTATAGATGAGAATAAGATTGAAGCTCAAATATCTTCCAATGTTAAAATTATTATATCCAGACCTACGATTACTAGCGTTATTAACAATTCAACTGAATCCAATAATAAATAAACATAATATTTTAAGTTAATGGTACAATTTAAAAAATGGCAATTATATTTAGTAATTCTATTTAGTTTTTTTGCAATTATATTTTCTCTTCCAAACTTTTTATCAAAAGATATATTAGAAAAAACCCCATCATTTATACCATCTGAAAAAGTTGTACTAGGATTAGATTTGCAAGGAGGATCATATTTACTCATAGAAGTTGACACAAAATCTGTTATTACAGAGAATATAGAGACATTTTCTGATAATTTTCGAACAATACTAAGAAAGAATAAAATATCATATAAAAAATTTAATATTCAGGATCAAAATTTTTCTTTTTCATTAAGAGATGAAAATAAAAAAAATGATTTATTAAAGATTTTATCTAAATACGAACAAGACGTTTCCTACGAATCTAATGAAGAAAATTTATTTAAAGTTTATTTTAAAGATGAAAAAATCAAACAAATTCAAGATAACGCAGTATCTCAATCTATAGAAGTTGTTAGAAGAAGAGTTGATGAATTTGGAACAAAAGAACCAACAATACAAAGACAAGGACTCGATAGAATATTACTAGAATTACCAGGTGTAACAGAACCTGAAAGACTAAAGAAATTATTAGGTAAAACTGCAAAATTAACACTTCAAATCGTAGATGACGATTTATCATGGAGTGATTTAAAATCAGGAAAAAGCAAACCCGGTGTAATTGTTTATGAATCAGATAAAGAATTAGATCCATCAGGGGATCCTTTATTATTTGCTGTAAAAAAAAGAAATACTATTTCAGGAGATTTGTTGATAAATGCTTTTCCAACAGTAGATAACGGTTCTCCAGTTGTATCTTTTGAATTTAACAATAAGGGTGGAAGAAAATTTGGGAAAGTTACAACTGAAAATATTGGTGAAAAATTAGCTATTATATTAGATAAAAAAGTTATAAGTTCTCCAAATATAAGAGAAGCAATTACAGGCGGAAAAGGTATAATTACCGGGCAATTTACTTTTCAAGAAGCAACTGATTTAGCGATGCTTTTGAGAGCTGGTGCTTTACCAGCTCCATTAGATATTATTGAGGAACGAACTGTAGGACCAAGTTTGGGAGCAGATTCAATTAAATCAGGAAAGCTAGCATCAATTCTAGGATTTGCTTTAATTATTATTTTTATGTTTTTAATTTATGGAACTTTTGGAATTTTTGCGAACGTAGCTCTAATTTTTAATTTATTAATATTATTGGCAATATTAACTTTAATTAAAGCAACTTTAACACTTCCTGGAATAGCTGGGATCGTTTTAACAATTGGTATGGCAGTAGATGCAAACGTACTAATATTTGAAAGGATTAAAGAAGAAATAAAACACAATCTTTCACCTATAGCAACAATTGATACAGGATACAGAGAAGCTTTTAAAACTATTGTTGATGCTAACATAACTACACTTATTGCTGCAATCATGTTATTTGGATTAGGATCAGGGCCAGTGAAAGGTTTTGCAGTCACTCTTTCAATTGGTATTTTAACTTCAATGTTTACAGCAATAATGTTTACAAGAATATTGATACTTATATGGTTAAGAAAAAAGATGCCAGAAAGGATTGATTTATAAAATGCCGATTTTAAGAATTATTAAGACCGGAACTGATATTAAGTTCATGAAAATAAAAAGATTAACATTATTTATTTCATCATTTTTATTTTTATTATCTTTATTTTCAATATTTACCAAAGGTTTAAATTTAGGAATTGACTTTACTGGCGGAAGTTTAATCGAGGTTAGATTTAAGGAAAATATAAGCTTAAATAATTTAAGAACTAAAATGAATAAGTTAAATCTTGGTGAAATTCAATTACAAACAATAGGGAACGAGAATGACGTTGTAATTAGAGCTCAAGATAAAATTAATGATGCTAGTACACAAACCAAAACAATAGAGGTTATAAAAAATAGTTTAAAAGATAAATCAGTTGATTATAGAAGAACAGAATTTGTTGGCCCTAAAGTTGGAGGTGAATTAGTAAACGCAGGAATTATAGCTGTTATTTTCTCACTAATAGGGATACTTTTTTATATATGGCTAAGATTTCAATGGAACTTTGCAATAGGTGCAATTATAGCATTAATTCACGATGTAATCTTAACGTTAGGTTTTTTTTCAGTTTTACAACTCGAGTTTAATCTTGCAACCGTTGCGGCAGTTTTGACAATCGCAGGTTATTCAATAAATGACACAGTTGTTATTTATGATCGTATAAGAGAAACAATGAGGAAGTATAAACAGATTACATTTGATGAAATTATTAATCTTTCATTAAACGGAACTCTCTCCAGAACATTAATGACAAGTTTGACAACTCTTTTAGCATTAACGGCGTTATTCATTTTTGGAGGTGTTGTAATATCTAGTTTTATTATTGCTTTAATATGGGGCGTTATTATTGGAACATATTCATCACTTTATGTTGCATCGCCTCTATTAATTTTTTTAAAAGCAGATAAAAGATATAACGAGTAAATCTGCGCTACTTAATATAAATTTTGAGAAGATACCATCGCATATAACATTGGTATAGATAAAGCAGTATTTGTTCTTGAGAATAGCATTGCTTTTCTTGCTGCTATCGGCTTTGCCTCATCATTTGCTGAAACTATTCCCAATGCAATTTTTTGATTTGGCCATATTATCATCCAAACATTATATGCCATTATTATTCCCAACCACATTCCAATTCCTATAGCGGTATGTTTTTCAACACCATCTATTATTCCTAATGTTAAAGCGTTAATTAAATAGCCATTTAAATGCGCTGTTGCCAATCCAGTAATAATAGTTGCTAATGCTGCCCATCTAAACCAAAATAATGCTTTTGGAGCAATTACTTTACTAATAGCAGGTTTTTCATTATCTGGAATATTTGGCATTGAAGGAATTTGAATAAAATTGAAATACCAGAGTAATCCGATCCACATAATTCCACTTAATACATGCAACCATCTTGAAAAGAAAGCTAAATATGTAGGATCGAAAAAGTCCATATTAATTTTAATAAATTAGATTAATTACCAACACTAATACTATTGTTAGTATAATTCCTATAATTATAGTTTTTGTTAAAGATTCTAATGGATTTCCCATATCAATTTATAATGGAAAAAAAAATTATTTTTGTAAAGATTTTCTTTTTATTATTTTTTCTTCAATTCTTAGTACATCGTGCAAATATTGACTAGTAAAGCTATCTTTAAATTTTACTACTAATATTTCAGGAGATCCTTCAGCAATAATTTTCCCACCATTTTCTCCTCCTTCTGGGCCCATATCAATTATATGATCTGCTGTTTTAATAACTTCTAGATTGTGTTCGATAACAATTATCGTATTACCTTTATCAACAAGTGAATGTAAAACTTCTAATAATTTTTTAACATCTTCAAAATGCAACCCAGTTGTAGGTTCGTCAAGAATATATAATGTTTGACCTGTTGATCTTTTTGACAATTCTTTTGCTAACTTTATTCTTTGAGCTTCTCCACCAGATAGAGTTGTAGCAGATTGCCCAATTTTTATATAGCCCAATCCAACTTTTTTAAGAGTAAGTAGTTTATTTTTAATATTTGGTATAGCTTTAAAAAATTCTAGAGATTCATCTACCGTCATATCAAGAATGTCTGCTATATTTTTATCTTTAAATTTAATTTCTAAAGTATCTCTATTATATCTTTTACCTTTACATGCATCACATTTAACAAAAACGTCAGGTAAAAAATGCATTTCAATTTTTAACATTCCATCTCCTTGACAAGTTTCACATCTTCCACCTTTTACGTTAAAGGAAAATCTTCCAACCTTGTAACCTCTTTCTCTTGATTGTGGTAAATTAGAAAACCATTCTCGAATTGGTGTAAAAGCACCTGTGTAAGTCGCAGGATTTGATCTGGGTGTTCTTCCAATGGGGGCTTGATTTATTTCAACAATTTTATCTAAATATTCAAAACCTTCTAATGATTTATATTTATCTGGTTTTTGAATTTGATAATTAAGTTTTCTTCCAACAGCCTTCAATAAAGACTCGTTAATTAAACTTGATTTTCCACTACCAGATACACCCGTAACAGCAGTAAAGGTACCTAATGGAATTTTTACGGTTATATTTTTTAAATTATTTGTATTAATACCTTTCATAATTAAAAACTGATTTTTTTTTCCTTTTCTTCTATCTTTCGGCGTAGGTATATATCTATATCTATTTAAATATTGAGATGTAATAGACTCAGTAGAACTAAGAATTTCAGACAATTTGCCTTTAGCAACTATGTTACCACCATACACCCCGGCTCCTGGTCCAACATCTATAATATAATCTGCAGCTCTTATTGCCTCTTCATCATGCTCAACAACAATTATTGTATTTCTTAGATTTTTTAATTTTTCTAATGTTTTTAAAAGTCTTTTGTTGTCTCTTTGATGTAATCCTATAGACGGTTCATCAAGCACGTAAACAACTCCAGTTAAACCAGAACCAATCTGAGATGCCAATCTAATTCTTTGACCTTCACCGCCAGACAGAGTTCTTGAATTTCTAGATAATGTTAAATAATTTAAACCAACATTTTTAAGAAAATGTAATCTATCGTTTATTTCCTTTAGTATTCTTCTTGCTATTTCATATTGAGTTTTAGTTAATTTACTTTCTAATTTTTCAAACCAATTAATTGCATTTTCTATAGTTAAAACACTAATTTCACCAATATGTTTGCTATTTATTTTTATTGATAACGCTTCATTTTTTAATCTATAACCATCGCATGATTCACATGTGTCATATCTTAAATATTTTGACACTTCATCTCTGTAATATTCATTTTCATTTTTAAACCATTTTCTTTGTAAATTTGGAATAACGCCTTCAAAAGTACGTTCAATGGGATATGTTCCTCTAAAAGAAGTATATTCAAATTTTATTTTTTTCTTATTACTTCCATAAAGAATAATCTTTTTTATATCTTCTTTTAAATCTATAAATGGGATTTCCATACTAAAATCAAAAGATTCTGATAAAGCCCGAAGTGTTTGTTGGTAAAAATCGTTTGATGATTTATTCCAAGGTTCTATAGCACCTTCCGCAAGGCTTAATTTGGGATTAGGAATTACCATTTCTGGATCAAAATACGATTTGTTTCCTAAACCATTACAATCAGGACAAGCGCCAAATGGATTATTAAATGAAAATAATCGCGGTTCAATTTCTTCAATAGTAAATCCTGTGACAGGACATGCAAATTTTGTTGAAAAAATCTCAGTTTTTTTTGTATTAGAATTTTCAATATAAATAACACCATTTGAAATATTCAAAGCAGTTTCAACACTATCTGTAAGTTGATTTTTGATATTTTTATTTATATCAATTCTATCTACAACTATGTCTATATTATGTTTAAATTTTTTATCTAATTCTGGTAAATCATCTGACTTGTATATTTTTCCATCTATCTTAAATCTTTGAAAACCTTTTTTAATTAACTCAAAAATTTCTTTTTTATATTCTCCTTTTCTCCCTTTAACTAAAGGTGCAAGCAATAAATATTTTTCTCCAATTTTTTTTTTTAATATATTATCAACAATTTGAGATACACTTTGCGATTCTATAGGTTTACCAGTTTTTGGTGAATAGGGAATTCCAATTCTTGCAAACAATAATCTCATATAATCATATATTTCTGTTATTGTTCCTACAGTTGATCTAGGATTTTTTGATGTTGTTTTTTGTTCAATAGAAATTGCTGGAGACAACCCTTCAATTGAATCTACATCAGGTTTTTGCATAATTTCTAAAAATTGTCTTGCATATGCTGACAAACTTTCAACATATCTTCTTTGACCTTCAGCATATATTGTATCAAAAGCTAATGATGATTTACCAGATCCAGAAACACCTGTAATAACAATAAGTCTGTTTTTAGGTATTTCTAAATCAATATTTTTAAGATTGTGTTCTTTTGCTCCAATAATAGATATTTTATCCATAATTTATATTAGACTAATGTACATTTACTAATTATTATTAAAAGATTAATTAATTTTTTTTATAATAATCAATTTTATATATTAAATGGCTGGATCAGTAAATAAAGTAATCCTTCTAGGCAATCTCGGTCAAGATCCTGATGTAAGAACAATGCAAAGTGGAAAAAAAGTAGCTACAATGTCCATAGCAACATCAGATTCTTGGAAAGATAAAGACACTGGTGAAAAAAAAGAAAAAACGGAATGGCATAGAATTGTCGTTTTTAATGAAGGATTAGTCGGCGTTGTTGAAAATTATATTAAAAAAGGGACTAAACTTTATATAGAAGGCGCTCTTCAAACTAGAAAATGGACAGATGATTCTGGTACTGAAAAATATACCACTGAAGTTGTGATACAAGGTTATGGTGGTAGAATTGATATACTAAGTGCTAAAGGGAATGACCAAGAACATATAGAAAGCCAAGATGTAGCTGATAGTAATAATATCTCTGCAAAAAAAATAGATTCAAAAGATAATAAAGAAAAAACTATAGATGATAAATCTGATAATCTTGATGAAGAAGATATACCTTTCTAGATTTTTTATATTAAAAGGAGTTTGTTTTGAGTGATACAACATTAGGTAGTTCAAGTTCTAACAATGGTTCTAATAAAAAAAGACCAACACTTAATAAGAATTCAGGAAACGGCAATTTTCAAAACGAAGTAAATCTTTCCTTAAAAAAAGAAATGGAAACCTCTTATCTTTCCTATGCAATGAGCGTTATTGTTAGTAGAGCGTTACCTGATGCTAGAGATGGACTTAAACCAGTACATAGGAGAATTCTTTATTCAATGGACCAAGCGGGATATCATTACAACAGGCCTTATCACAAATCAGCAAGAATTGTAGGAGATGTGATGGGTAAATATCATCCACACGGTGATAGCGCAATATATGAATCAATGGTAAGAATGGCACAAGAATTTTCATTAAGATTGCCACTGATAGATGGGCAGGGAAATTATGGTTCAATGGATGGTGACCCGCCAGCTGCTATGAGATATACTGAAGCAAGATTGCAAAAAGTATCTGACAAATTGTTAGATGATTTAGATAAAGAAACAGTTAGTTTTATTGAAAATTATGATGGTTCTACTTTTGAGCCAACAGTATTACCATCTAAAATTCCAAATTTATTAGTTAATGGTGCAAGTGGAATTGCTGTAGGTATGGCAACAAATATTCCTCCCCATAATTTAGGAGAAGTTATAGATGGATGTATTGCTTATATAGATAATAAAGATATTTCAATTGAAGAATTAGCGAAGTTTATTAAAGGTCCCGATTTTCCAACCGGTGGGATAATAAAAGGTAAAAGTGGAATTTTATCAGCTTTTAGAACTGGAAGAGGCTCAGTTGTTATTGAGTCTAAAGTTGAGATAGAAGAAACAAAAGATAAAAAGAAAGCTATTATCATTACTGAAATACCATACACAATAAATAAGTCTAAACTAGTTGAAAAAATTGCAGAGGTAACAAAAGATAAAATAGTTGAGGATATATCAGATATAAGAGACGAGTCAAACCGCAAAGGTGTAAGAATAGTTGTTGAAGTCAAAAAAGGAGCTAACCATGACATTATTCTAGCAAATTTATATAAACACACTCCATTGAGAACAAGCTTTGGCGTAAATGCACTGGCTCTAAAGGATGGAACAAGCCCTGAAGTAATGGACTTAAAAAAAATGATCAGCATTTTTGTTTCCTTTAGAGAAGAGATAACGAGAAAAAGAATTTTTTATCAATTAGAAAAAGCTAGACAAAGAGTTCATAATTTAACAGGACTTATGATTGCTGTTAACAATTTAGATGTTGTTATTAAATTAATTAAAAATTCAAAAAATCCAAATGATGCCAAAATCAGTCTTTTAAAAAAAGAATGGCCTGCAAAAGATTTAATTAATTTTATTAAAATTG
>CAYXBD010000021.1:0-8178 GCA_964463275.1 uncultured Alphaproteobacteria bacterium
TTATTTAATAATTCTAAACCTTCAACTGATCCATCGAAAAGTGATTTATAAGAAACTTTTACATTTTTCGGTAATGAATTCTTTAAAACTTCAAATCCATGGTTTTGTACAGTAATTATTACTTTTCCAGTTCCAATTTCTAAGACTGGATGATTAGCACCTCTATGACCATGATGCATTTTTTTTGTTTTGCCCCCTAAAGCAATAGCAAGAATTTGATGACCTAAACAAATGCCAAATGTAGGAATTTTCTTTTTTAAAATTTGTTTTATAGTTGGAATTGCAAATTTTCCGGTAGCTTTAGGATCACCTGGTCCATTACTTAAGAAAATACCATTTGGTTTTAATTTAAAGATATCATTAGCTTTAGTAGTTGCTGGAACAACTGTAACTTTACAACCTAGCGATGCTAAGTTTCTTAATATATTATCTTTTGCTCCATAATCTATTGCTACAATATGATATTTTTTTTTGTTGTTGTAGCCATATCCTTTAAGTTTTGACCAAACTGTCTTATTCCATAAACAGTTTTTATTTCTTGTAACTTCTGTTGTAAGATCACAATTTTTAATTCCTTCCCAATTTTTAAGTTTTCTAGCAATCTTCTTAAAATTAAATTTTCCATTTTTTTTATATTCAATTATTGCATTAACAGATCCTTTTTCTCTTAACATTTGAGTTATTTGTCTTGTATCAACACCAGAAATTCCTACTAATTTATTTTTTTTTAACCAATTTTCAAAATTATCAGTTGCTCTAAAGTTTGATTGTACTGGAATATCTTCTCTTATAACCAATCCTTTTGCAGCTGGTTTTTCAGATTCAATATCGTATTTATTTACACCAACATTACCAATATGTGGAAATGTAAAGGTTATTATTTGATTTGAGTAAGATGGATCAGTTAATATCTCTTGGTATCCTAAAATTGATGTATTAAAACACAACTCTCCAATTACTTGACTTTCATATCCAATTCCTCTTCCAAAAAAAATAGTGTTGTTTGCTAAAGCTAGAATCGCATTAGGTTTTCGATTGAATAAAAAATTTTCTTTAGGCGGCGTTTTTAACCTCCTTTAATTAGCTTTACTTAATCTATTTATTTCACAGTAATATTCAAATCTTTTTTTATTATAAAATTTACTTTAATTTAATTAATTAATTAAAAAAAAAGAATCAATGTTTTCAGTGAATTATATTTATAAATCAAGTTGATATAAAGTAAAAAAAAGTTTTTAATAAATTTTTCGTATAAAATGTTAAAAAAAAAACTAACAGAAAATTTAATAGTAGCTGCTAAAAAAAAGGATAAAGAATCAATTAATGCTATAAGACTTATACTTGCAGCAATTAAGGATAAAGAAATAGCTCTTAGATCTGAAGGTAAAAAAGAGGAAATTACTGAGGAAATAATATTTAGTATATTAAAAAATATGATTAAACAGAGAAACGAAAGTATTGATTTATATAAAAAAGGAAACAGACAAGAACTTGCGGATAAAGAAAAGAAAGAAATTGATATAATTCAAAAATTTCTTCCAAAACAACTAGATGAGAATGTTGTTAAAGATATTTGTAAAGAAATAATAGAAAAATTAAATGCAAAGAACATGTCAGATATGGGTAAAGTTATGGCTGAAATAAAAAAACATAAATCTTCATCTCAAATAGACATGGCTAATGCAAGTTCTTATGTTAAAATTACACTTAACAGTTAAAAGGTATTTGTTTTATGAAATTCGGTAGCCAATTAATTGATGAAATTAAAACCAGAATAAAAGTTTCAGATATTGTTTCAAAAAAAGTAAAATTAGTTCCAAGAGGAAATGAATTCGTAGGACTTTCACCGTTTTCAAATGAAAAAACCCCATCTTTTACAGTTTCAGACGAAAAAGGATTTTATCATTGTTTTAGTAGTGGCGAACATGGAAGTATTTTTGATTTTGTAATGAAAACTGAAAATTTAACTTTTAAAGAAGCAGTTAAAAAGTTGGCAAGTTATGCAGGTATTAAAATCGAAGAAAGTGTTTATAAAAAACAAGACGCTTTATTTCAGAATAAAATAAAAAATTTAAGAAACATTTTAAGATTATCATCAGATTGGTATCATTGTAATTTAAAAAGAGAATTAAAAACCAACAAATATCTTCAGGAAATTTTTCAAAAAAGAAATTTTACTGAGAATATTATAAATAATTTTTACTTAGGTTATGCGCCAAAAAGAAGCGATACACTTTATAATTATTTAAGATCCAAGAACTTTTCATCAAAAGACATCCTAGATTCAGGTTTAATTATCGTTTCAAGTAAAAATAATGAAAAATTTGATAGATTTAATTATCGTATAATTTTTCCAATATATGATTATTTTTCTAATGTAGTTGGGTTTGGAGGAAGAGCTTTGGCCCCCAACCAAATTGGTAAATATGTAAATTCTCCTTCAACAGATTTATTTAAAAAAGGAGATCTTTTATTTGGTTGGCAACAATGTAAAAATAACCCTATGCAGAAAGATGATCTTTATATCGTTGAGGGTTATACGGATGTTATTTCAATGTATAATGCTGGATTTAAAAATACCGTAGCACCTCTAGGTACTGCTATAACTATTAAACAAATAATTTGTTCCTGGCGAATTTCAAAAGAACCATTGGTTTGTATGGATGGAGATGAAGCAGGTGAAAAAGCAGCAAAAAGAATACCAGAACTAATTTTTCCGCATTTAAAACCTGGTTATTCATTAAATTTTTGCAAATTACCTTCTGGAGAAGATCCAGATAGTTTAATTTTATCTAAAAATTTTAAAGATCTCAATTCGGCATTTAAAGGCAAGTTATTATTAGTTGATTATGTATGGAACAATTTAATTTATGGAAAAAATTATAATACTCCTGAAAAAAGAGCAGAATTGGAACAAGAAATTAATAGATTATTAAGTTTGATAAAGGATTTTACTGTAAAAAAGAACTATAAAAACTTTTTCAGGGAAAAATTCTTTCAGGAATTTAGATTTTCAGGTAAAAAAATAGAAAGTAATGAGAAAAAAAAATACTTATTAAATAAAGATGTAATTAATACAAATAGAATTACGGAAAGAATTCTTATAGGTTCAATTATTCTATACCCATCATTACTTAATGATATCTGTAGTAATTTTAAATCAATTAATTTTGTTAATGAAAAATTTAATCTTCTTAAAGCTGTTATAATTAGTTTATATAGCAAAAAAAAAACAATTGAAAATTTGAATATTAGAGCCACATTGTTAAATTCTGAGTATAAAGGGATCGTTTTGGAAATTATAGATAAATCTATATTACTTCATGCGCCTTTTTTGAAGAATAAAAGTAATATAAGTTTGATTATAGAAAGATGGAAAGAATACTTAGAAGGATATTTGAGGAAAAAAGATACAAATATAATGAAAAAAGAAGCAAATAAATTATTAACTAAGTTAGATGAAGAAAACTACCTCAAATTCAAAAAATATAATTTGAATATAAAAAAAAAATAGTTTAAAAAAATTCTTTTTAAGGTAGTGTAAACAGAATTTAATGATTAAAGAAAAAAAACAAGTAGAAACTAGTAAAAAAAATAAAATTAATAAAAAAAATCTATCTGTTCATGAATTAATAAGAAAAGATAAATATATACCTCAATTTAAATTACTTATTGAAGAAACAAAAAAAATAGGAAAAATATCATTTACAAAAATTAAAAGATTTTTTACTCCCGATGTACTTAATTCAGCTGATTATCAAATAGTTCTAAATCATTTAAGAATTCAAGGTATTGTTTTAAAAAAAAGAAATAGAGGACCGAATAATGCAAATTCTAATTTATTAAAAAGACAAAAAAGACTTGCTAAAAAATTACTAAAAGGTGAAGCGCGAACAAGCGATCCCGTTAGAATGTATCTTAAAGAAATGGGTTCAGTAGATCTGTTAACCAGGCAAGGTGAAGTAGAATTATCGATTAAAATAGAGAATGGAAAAAATAAAATTTTACAATCTGTTTATGAATTTCCATTTGTTTATGAATATTTCTCAATTTTAAAAGAAAAAATTATTAATAACGAAGTATATCTTAGACATGTTGTTGATTTAGAAAATTTTTATAGAACATATATAAATAAAAAAATTCCTGTAACTTTCGAAGACGCCTCATTAAACGAAGAAACTAATCAAAGTATAAAAACTGAAGCTGAAAATCAAGTAAATGAAGAAAATGAAGATGATGATGATCAACTTAAAAAAGATATGAAAGAAAAGAAGAAAAAAATAGACATAATAAAAGATCAAAAAAAGAACAAACCAATTGATGAAGAAAATTTTACTATTTCATTTATGGAGTCAAAAATTGAACCAAAAATATTTAAAATCTTAGATAATTTGAATAAAACATATGATAGAATAAAACTTTTAATAAAAGAGAAAAAAGAATTATTAAATAAAACTCAAACATTATCTCCTACAAAATTAAAAAATTATCAATTAATAAAAAAGAAATTAATTAATTATCTAGATAAATTATGCCTAAGTGAAGAGTGCATAAATTTCTTTATATTAAAAATTAATGAGATAAATAAAAAATTAATTATACCTGAAGGAAAATTTCTGAGGTTGGCTTTAGATTCAGGAATAGATAGAAAAGAGTTTCTTGAAGATTATGATAAGAATGAATTAAATTCATATTGGCCTAATAGACAATCTAAAAAAAGTAAAAAGTGGAAAAATTATTTTAGTAAAAATTCTAAAAATTTAAAAGAAGTTCATAATGAATTAATTAAAATTTCAAATGAATCTAATCTTGCCATTACTGAGTTAAAACATCTTTCGCATGAAATAAGCATTGGAAAAAATATATCTGAAACTGCAAAAAAACAAATGATTGAAGCAAATTTAAGATTGGTTATTTCTATAGCTAAAAAATACACAAATAGAGGATTACAATTTTTGGATTTAATACAAGAAGGAAACATTGGTTTGATGAAAGCAGTTGATAAATTTGAATATAAGAGAGGTTATAAGTTTTCGACCTATGCAACTTGGTGGATAAGACAAGCGATTACCCGTTCAATTGCGGATCAAGCAAGAACTATTAGAATACCAGTCCATATGATAGAAACAATTAACAAGATTATTAGAACTTCTAGAATTATGTTACATGAGATTGGGCGAGAACCAACCCCTGAAGAATTATCAATAAAATTATCAATACCTTTAGAAAAAATAAAAAAAGTTATGAAGATAGCAAGAGAGCCCGTTAGCTTCGAAACACCTGTTGGAGACGATGATGATAGTTTCCTAGGAGATTTTATCGAAGACAAGAATACGATAGTTCCTGGTGAAGCTGCTGTTAATTCAAATTTAAGAGAAACCACAACTAGAGTGTTATCAAGCCTTACTCCAAGAGAAGAAAGAGTTTTGAGAATGAGATTTGGCATTGGGGTTAATTCAGATCATACTTTAGAAGAAGTTGGGCAACAATTTACAGTTACTAGAGAACGTATAAGACAAATTGAAGCAAAAGCATTAAGAAAATTAAAACATCCAAGCAGATCAAAACAATTAAAAAGTTTCCTTGATAAGACTTAATAAGACTGTTAAATAAAAAGATGCGCTATATTTGTGGGCCTGTAGTTCAGTTGGTTAGAACACGCCGCTCATAACGGTGATGTCGCAGGTTCGAATCCTGCCGGGCCCACCAAAAAATTAAGATTTTTCTATTAGCATAGATATAAGTTGATCAATATTACCTTCATTTTGATCAATTACTGAAACAAATTCAGATCTTTGAGTTATTGCAAGACTAATACCTTCAATTATTATATCAAGAATTACAAATCTATCTTTTTTTTTTCCTATTCTCCAATCTACTTTTATCATTGGTGCATCTTGTCTTTCAAGAGCTGTATGTACCAAAAATATTTTGGGGTTAGACTCATTTTCTGTATTTAATAATTTTAGCTGTTCGCCTGAATATTCATTAAATCTTGAGGAATATGTTTTAACAATATAATTTCTAAAAGATTTTATAAATTTTTTTTTTTGATCTATAGAGGCTTGTTTCCAGTATTTTCCTAAAACAAATCTAGATATTGAAGGTACATCAAAATTTTTATCGAAAAGTTCTCCAAATTCAATTTCTTTTTCTTCCTGACTTGTAGATTGGTTTGTAAGAGTATCTATAGCATTTTTAGTCATTTCCATCACATACACACCTGGATCATCTCCAGCTATGGCATAATGTTGTTTTGGTGAAAATATAAACAAAAAAGCTGTAAATATTATTAAGACAAACCTATTAGAAAACATTTATTTATTTTTCTAAATACTGTTGGTAATTTGTTATTTTATCATTCTCTATTTCGTCAGCTCTTTTTTGTATATACATTGAACGAATAGAAGAATAAAAATCTAAAGAAGTTTTTTCTATTTCTTCAAGGACGCCAAGAGTTTCTTGTCTGTCATCAACAGCTGTACCCGCAGTTTTTACTAAATTTCCCCATAATGGCACACCAATAAAAATTAATGGATCAGTAAAAATATCACCTATAAAACCAACAATATCTCTAGATGTCTGAGGTCCTTTAAATGGAAGTTGGACATAATTACTTTCTTTCCAGCCCCAAACCCCTAATGTATCTCCAAAGGTTTCAGGCCTTTCTTGAATACCCATTTTACTTGCAACATCAATAAATCCACCTAAACCTATTGTTGAGTTAATTACCAGCCTTGATACTGTATTAAAAGCACCGCCTATTTTTCCTTGTAATAAATTATTTACAAAATATTGAGGGGTAGTAAAGAAATTATCAACCGCGTTACCCAAACCTCTTCTAAACGGATCTGGAACTACATTTACATACCCTCTTGTTACAGGTCTTACTAATGCTTTATCTAATCCAAGATTAAAATCCCAAACCCCTCTATTAAAACCTTCTATAGGGTCAATAGTACTATAATCTTTTGTTTCATAAGTTTCATTAAGATCAAAATCAGATTCTACTATAATTGCATCTTCAACTACTACATTTCCTTCATGATGCTCCGCATTAGAATTTAAATTAAATGAAAACAGGAATGCTATAATTAAAAAAAATCTATATATATGCATTTTAATAAAAAAAAAACCCCCAAATTTTCTAAGTAATAATAATATACTATTTATTTTTTATTAAAAACATATTAAATAAAAAGTTATCCACAGTTTATTATATTAAATGAATACAAATCTAAAAATTTCATTCGAGTTTTTTCCACCAAAAAATTTAAAAATGTATCAAAGTTTATGGAATACATTAAATAAATTAAAGATTTTCTATCCAGACTTTGTTTCAATTACTTATGGAGCGGGAGGCTCAACAAGGCAAAGGACTCATGATACAATTAAAAAATTCACTTATAGACCATCAATAAAACCTATTCCTCATTTAACCTGCATCGGTGATACAAAAGATTCTATCAAAAAATTAGCTATTGATTATTGGAAGCTGGGAATTAAGTCGATTGTGGTAATAAGAGGGGATCCAGAAAACATAAAATTAAGTAAAAAAAGGAAATTTGTTACTTTTCCTAATGGTTACACTTATTCTAGTGAACTTATTAGAGATTTAAAAAAAATAAGAGATTTTAAGATAATTATCCCAATTTTTCCGGAGAAACATCCTGAATCTAAAGATATTCAAGAGGATATTGATAATTTGAAAAGGAAAATTGATTTAGGCGCAACAAAAGCTATTACCCAATTTTTTTTTGATAATAATAAATTTTATGATTTTATAAACATTCTTAAAAAGAAAAATATAAAAATACCTATAATACCAGGCATATTACCAATCATTAATTTTAACAAATTAATCGAATTAGCAAATAACTGTAATGCATCTGTACCAAAAAGACTAAAAAAATTATATAAAGGAAAGAAAGAATATGAATTTAATTTATCTGTCGACATCGCAACAAAACAATGTCTAGATTTAATAAAAAATGGTTTTGGTGATCTACATTTTTACACTCTTAATCGAGCTGATTTAACAGGTAAAATATGTTCTAATTTGACAAAAAAGAAATTAATTAAAAAACCTTACGATGCTTTTTGGAGTTAAAAAATGAATAAACTTTTTTATTTAGATAAACTTAACGATAAACAAAAAAAAGCTGTAGAAACATTAAA
>CAYXBD010000022.1:0-8053 GCA_964463275.1 uncultured Alphaproteobacteria bacterium
TAATTTACAAATCATAATACTAGTATAAGTTTTAAAGTAATATATAATTATTTTAAAAATATTATTGTGTTCGGGAGCATGCTTTACAGACTTTTATTATTATTTATATTTTCATTTGTGATATCTAGTTGTTCTTTACTAGACAGAGGGAGTAAAGAAGATATTGCTGAACTAGAAACAATTCCTGAAGAAACAATACAACAAGAACCTTCAATTTTAATTGATGACCAAGAAATGATGCCGTCAAGTGATACAGAAATAGTTGATGATGGCTCAGTATCAAGGGCCGAACAAATGGGAGCAGAAGCAAGTGGAACTTTTGTTGGGCAAAAAATTAATCCTTTAAAAGAAGATTTTCTAGCAGTTGGAGAAGCATTTATTATACACAGAGATTCTTACGAGGAAATCAAATCCAGAGTTTATGGTGCCTCAACTGAATTTTATGGAACATTTGCTGATATTAATAAAAAATTACAACTTGGAACGACTCCGGGCAACCCCGTTTTGGTCAGACAATACGATCAAGCACAAAGTGAACTTGATAATATTGAAGAATATATGCGTGAAATAAATCTACTAAATCAAAAAGTAAATGCTGATGCAGGAGTGGTAGCGCTATTAAAAAGTACATTAAATAAAACATTACGTTTGGCAGGTGCAATTGACCAGGACCATCGTCAATTAGAAGTACTAGAAGATGATACTGAAAAGTTAGAAATTGATATCGCAAGGCTTATAAATGAGATTACTGAGGAAATTTCAAGACAAGCTGGTTTTACAAAAATTGAAAATCAAAATATGTTAGTAATGGCTGTTGCTATAAGAAATGGAGAAGCAATGGGAACTGGAATACTTAATAGAAGTTTCCTAGCAGCGCAAGCTTTAGCAGATGCTGGAGCTCCTGATGAACAATTGGCAGTTCCGAGAGTAAAAATTTCAGGTCTGCCTTTAGTAGTTATTAGATTTGATGATCCTGATATTGATTACGAAAAAACATTATTTGATGCTATTGGAACTACAGTTGACAAAAAGCCTGGTGCTAATTTTGGATTAGTTGCTGTAGCGCCAATTGGGAAAAATGAAGGAGAAACCCGTATTAATAGCAGTAAAGTAAAAAAATATGCTGAAAGAGTTTTAAGAAGTTTAGTTAGTTTTGGATTACCTTCAAAAAAAGTGGCTTTATCGGCTAAAACAAGTGGAGATGTTGTGGTTCCTGAAGTTCATATATACGTTCAATAAATTAATTAGCTTTTATAATTATCAATTAATCTAGTTTTACCTAAATATGCAGCTACAAAAACTCGTAAGTTGTTTTTTTTTATATCTTTTTTCAACAAATTATTCTCATTATAAATTTCTAAATAATCAATTTTATTAAAACCAAGATTTATTAATTTTTTCTTACCCTTTAATTTTAAATTATTTAATTGTTTTAAATTTTTTTTTGCTTTGAAAGAAATTTCTTTTATTATTTTAAATAAAAACGGAGCAATTTTTTTTTGCTTTTTATCTAATAATAAATTTCTTGATGAAAAAGCTAAGCCGTTATTTTCTCTTACTGTTCGAAGAATATTTACTTTTATTTTTAATTTATATTTCAATATTAAATCTTTAATAATTAAAATTTGTTGAAAATCTTTTTCACCAAAAAAGGTTATGTTAGGTGAAACTTGTTCAAACAATGATTTTAAAACTGTAACTACTCCATCAAAATGTCCTTTTCTGAATTTACCACATAATTTATTAGACTTACTTGATGCTTTAATTCTTTTAATTCTTTTACTAGGAAAAATTTCTTTCATTGATGGTAAATAAAGTATATTCACTTTTTTTTTATTAATCTTTCTTTTATCAGAGTTCAAATTAGATGGATATTTTATAAAATCATTTTTTGAACTAAATTGTAAAGGATTTAAAAAAATACTAAGAACTACAATGTCGGTTTTTTTTTTTGCTAATTCTATTAATTCAAAATGTCCTTGATGGAGTCCGCCTAAAGTGGGTACAAAACCTATTTTCTTTTTTTTTAACTTATGTTTTTTAATTTCACTTATTAAAGTCTTTGAATCTTTAACTATTTTAAAACCAATCACTTTTTTTCATTAAATTTTAGATATGTTACATTATTAAAATTTTTTTTAGTCTTAATATAACAAAATTCACTACTTGGAAATATGCCACTTCTTACTTCATTACAAAATATTTTTATAGATGTTTCTGGATCATAGTTTTTATAAACTTTAACAAATTTAGGTGCTTTACTTTTTTTATATTTATTTGTTATACCTAATATATCGTCAGTAACAAGTATTTGGCCATCACATTCGCTAGATGCGCCGATTCCAATTATCGGAATAAATTTGTTTTTATATTTTTTAATTCTTTTTACTACAGCTTTTGCTGCGCTTTCTGCAACAGCTTCGATTACAATGGAAAAAACGCCTGCTTCATATAATAAACAAGCATCTTCTATTAATTTCTTTTTTTCTGAAATATTAAAACCTTTAATTTTTACATTTTTATAGTTCTTTATTGATTGGGGAGAAAGTCCGATATGGCCCATTACTTTTATACCTCTATCTACTAAATATGAAACTGTTTCTGAAAGTTCTTTTCCTCCTTCAATCTTAACTCCATAACAGTTTGTTTTATCTATCACTTTACAAGCGGTTTCATAAGCTTGAATGGGAGACCTTTCGTAAGTTCCAAATGGCAAATCAACTATAACTAAAGTATTTTTTGCTGCCTTAACAACAGCTTTTGAGTGATTAATCATCATATCTATAGTTACTTTTCTAGTATTCTTCATGCCATATAAAGTTGTACCTAAGCTATCGCCAACTAATATAAAATCTACATATTTATCCAATATTTTTCCCATATTATATGAATATGCAGTTAATCCGACTATAGGATGATCTTTATTAAAGAATTTTGTAATTTTGTTTTTTAAATTCATCTTAATATAATTATATCAATTAAGGTTTAATAAAAAATTTGTTTAAATCAATATTAAAAATATTTTTTTTATTTTTTTTAATATTTGCAAAAAATACTTTTGCAGTTGAAAAAAATAACTTTATTGTTTCTACCTCACATCCGCAAGCATCAAAAATAGGGGGAGATATTTTAGCTAAAGGCGGCAATGCTATAGATGCTGTTTTAGCTATTCAAATGTCTCTTAACTTGTTAGAACCTGAATCTTCTGGTATTGGTGGAGGTGGATTTCTATTATATTATGACAAAAGAAAAAATCATTTAACTTTTTATGACGGTAGAGAAACAGCCCCATCTAAAATAAAAAAAGAATTTTTTTTGGATAATAAAGGAAATGCATTATCATTTTTTGATATAGCGGTTGGTGGTACTGCAATTGGCGTGCCTGGTCTTGTATCAATGCTTGAAATTGCACATAATGATCATGGATTGTTGAAATGGCAAGATTTATTTACACCGGCTATTAAACTCTCAAGAAATGGTTTCGAAATTTCTTCAAAACTTCATAAAGCAATTAAAAAAGACAAATATTTACATTTTTTTCCAGAAAGTAAAAAATATTTCTATAAAAACAATCAACCAAAAAAAAAATTGGCTATACTAAAAAACTCTGATTTTACAAAAACACTTAAAATTATATCTTTGGAAAAATCTAAGGGTTTTTATCAAGGAAAGGTTGCTGAAAGTATAGTCTATGCAGTTCAAAATTCTCCTATTAAAAGAGGTTATATTACTTTAAATGATTTAAAAAATTATAAAGCAAAAAAAAGAAAACCTATCTGCGGTAGATATAGAGAATATAAAATATGTAGTGCTGCTCCACCAAGCGCTGGTGGGTTTAGTATTTTACAAATTTTGGGAATACTTGAAGAATTTGATCTGTCTAAAGATAAAATAAAAGAAGATATTCATTTAATTTTAGAAGCAGCAAAATATTCTTATAATGATAGATATAAATATTTAGGTGATCCTGATTTTTCTAATATTGAAATAAACAATTTTCTAACTAAAAAATATCTCAGACAAATTGCAAATCAAATATCTACAAATAAAAAGAAGGAATCGAATATAAGAATAAATGATGAACTATTTATTCCTACTTCAACAACCCATTTTTCAGTAATTGATGTATATGGTAATGTGGCATCAATTACTTCTAGTATTGAAAATACTTTTGGATCTAGATTAATGACATCAGGTTTTTTATTAAATAATCAACTTAGCGACTTTAATTTTAAAATAGAAGGAAATTTATTTAAAAATAATATAGTAGAACCTAAAAAAAAACCTTTAAGTTCAATGTCGCCCACAATAATTTTTGATAAAAATAATAATGTAAAAATGGTTATAGGTTCGCCTGGAGGTAAATCTATTATAATGTATGTAGTTAAAACAATTGTGGCAGTTCTAGATTGGAAAATGGGAATAGAAGAAGCAGTAGATTTTCCAAATTTTAGTATTTATAAGGACAAAATTTTAATTGAAAAAAATAGATTTGATAAAGAATTTAAAGAATATCTTTCAAATTTAGGGCATTTAATAGTTGAAAAAGAAATGAATAGCGGTTTAAATGGTTTTGAAATTAAAGACGGTATCATATTTGGAGCTGCAGATAAAAGAAGAAATGGATTAGTTATATATAATTAAAATTTTTTTGTATATTTTATAACAATTTAATTTATAAATATTAAACATATTAAAGATATTAATTTTTTAAAAATTTAAAAGTGAAACGTACATTCCAACCCAGCAAAAGAAAAAGGAAAAATAAACATGGTTTTAGAAAAAGAATGTCAACTAAGGATGGCAGATTAATTTTATCCAAAAGAAGAAGTAAAGGTAGAAAAAGAATTTCAGCTTAAAAATTAATGCCAACAATTTTTCCCAAAACCATAAAAAAGAGAGTTGATTTTTTAAAAGTATCAAAAAGTGGAAAAAAAATTTTTACTAAAGGTTTTATTCTTCAAAAATATAAAAGAAATATGGATTTAGAAGAAGATACTACTAGGGTTGGGTTTACAATTACAAAAAAAATTGGTGGTGCAGTAGAAAGAAATAAAATTAAAAGACGTTTTAGGGCAATAATGAGAGAAATTTTTGCTAAATATCTAAAAAAAAATTATGATTATGTAATTATTGCAAATAAAAAAAGTTTAATTATGGATTATAAAGAATTAAAAAGTGATGTTATAAAAACAGTTAAATAAAAAAAATGAGTATAATAAATAGGATGTTTGTAAGGTTTTTTGTAAATTTAATTAAATTTTATAGTTTTTTTTCTCCCTTTTTTTATAGAGGCGCATGCAGATTTAATCCCACGTGTAGCCAGTATGCTATTCAGGCTATATCAAAGTACGGACCTATAATTGGAATCTATAAAAGCATTGGTAGATTATTAAAATGTCATCCATTTGGAAAACATCAATTTAGTAAATTTAAAAAAGGACAAGTAAGATAAAATGAAAGAACAAGGAAATTTATTATTAGCAATTGTTTTATCGCTCTTAATTTTATTAGGTTTTCAGTATTTTTTTGAAGCACCAAAAATGAAAAAAGAGGTAGAAAGAAAAAAACACCTAAAACAAACGGAAGATTTAATAGAGAATAATGCTAATGATTTAGAAGATAGTATAACTGGTTATTTAGAAACAGATGATGCGTTAAGCAAAGATCAAAGAATTAAAATTGATGCAACAAGGCTTCAAGGCTCCGTATCCTTAAAAGGTTTAAAAATTGACGACCTTATTTTTAAAAATTATAAAGAAACATTAAATAATGACAATAAACTTGTAACTTTATTTAAACCAAGTTCAACTAGAGGTGGGTATTTTTCTAATTTTGGTTGGATAAAAGCATCAACAAATGAAGATTTTGATTTGCCAAACGATCAAACTATTTGGACTACAAATTCAAAAGAAATAACTAGCAATAATCCTGCTACATTTTCTTGGGTTAATGAAGTAGGAATTCAATTTGAACAAGAAATTACAATTGACGAAAACTACATGTTCACAATTAAACAAAAAGTTATTAATAATACAGATAAAAATATAAGTGTAAGTCCTGTTGCCAAAATTAGTAGAACGGATACGCCAGAAACACAAGGTTTTTTTATTTTGCATGAAGGGCCCATTGGCGTTATTGATGATATTCTCGAAGAACTAGATTACAAAGATTTAAAAAAAAATATTGGTCCAATTGAATATAAATCAAAAGGTGGATGGATGGGAATAACAGATAAATATTGGTTAGCTACACTGATACCTGACCAAAATTCAAATGTTGTTGTTAGATATCAATTTTATACAAAAAATAACAAAGAAAAATACCAGGTTGATTATAAGGGAGGCATTATTGAAATACCTTCGAAGAAATCAGCAACTATTCAAAATTTATTATATGCAGGTGCAAAAGAAATTAAACTTTTAGACAAATATGAAAAACAGTATTCCATACCAAGACTAGATTTTGCTATAGACTTTGGATGGTACTATTTTTTAACTAAACCTTTTTTATACATTTTAATTTTTTTCCAAAATATATTTGGAAACTTTGGAGTATCCATAATATTACTTACTCTTTTAATCAAATTAGTATTCTTTCCATTAGCAAATAAATCATATACAGCAATGCAAAAAATGAAGGAGCTACAACCTCAACTTATGAGACTAAAAGAAATGTATAAAAACGATAAAGTAAAATTAAATCAAGAGATGATGGCTCTCTATAAACGCGAAAAGGTGAATCCAGCGGCTGGTTGTCTTCCGATATTGATTCAAATTCCAGTTTTCTTCGCACTTTATAAAATTCTTTTTGTTAGTTTGGAAATGAGACATGCACCATTTTATTTATGGATTAATGATTTATCCGTTGCTGATCCTACTTCTATTTTAAATTTATTTGGTCTATTGCCATATGATCCAAATTTTCTTCCTAAAATTATTAATATTGGAATTTGGCCTTTGCTTATGGGTGGAACTATGTGGCTGCAACAAAAATTAAATCCACAGCCAACTGATCCTATACAGGCTAAAATTTTTACATTTTTACCTATATTTTTTACATTTGTTCTTGCTCCGTTTCCCTCAGGCCTTGTGATCTACTGGACTGCTAATAATGTATTAAGTATGGGACAACAAATTTTAATAAAAAAAAAGATGGAAAAAAAAAAGAATTAATATTTAGAGTTGTTAAAAATTGAAATTAAATTTATCTGTAAACGAAAGAAAATATCTACAAGAAGCATTATCATTCACCGAAGCCGAAAAATATATAAAAAAATTTAATAATAAAATTTTTGTGATTAAATATGGAGGAAGTGCTCTTAGCGATAGATATTTAGCAAATAACTTTGCCAAAGATCTTGTCTTAATAAAAAAATTAGGAATTAATTTAGTTGTTGTTCATGGAGGTGGGGTTCAAATATCAGAAACACTAAAAAAAGAAAAAATAGATTCTAAGTTTATAAACGGATTAAGGGTAACAGATGAAAAAACTATAAAAATTGTTAAAAAAGTATTAATAGAAAGAATAAATAATAAAATTGTTAATCTAATCAACCAAGCTGGTGGTAAAGCTATAAGTTTGCCAGGACATAAAAAAAATTTAATTGAAGTTAAGCCATTAAAAAAAGAAATGGGTTTTGTTGGAAAACCCAAAAAAATAAAAATAAAAATTATAAAAAATCTCTTAAAAAAAAATTATATACCAATTGTTGCAAGTCTAGGCTTCAAAGAAAAAAAAATTTTTAATATCAACGCAGATACTGTAGCAGGTGCGCTTGCTTCTTCTCTATCTGCTACAAGATTTTATTTTATAACAAACATAAAGGGAGTGGTAGATAAAAAAAATAAATTAATAAAAGAAATTACACCTAATAAAGCAAAGGAATTAATAAAAAAGAATATTATAAAAGGAGGTATGATTCCTAAAGTAGAAACTTGTTTAAATGCTGTAAAAAAATCAGCTAATGCCGCTGTAATTTTAGATGGAAGAGTTCCTAAATTATTATTAAAAGAAATATTTACAACAAAAGGAGTTGGAACTTTAATTGGAA
>CAYXBD010000023.1:0-7704 GCA_964463275.1 uncultured Alphaproteobacteria bacterium
ATGGCAGCAATTCCAAAAGAATTAATAGAAAGCGAGTTATTTGGTCATGAAAAAGGATCTTTTACAGGGGCCTTTACTAGAAAGTCAGGTAAATTTGAAGAAGCAGAAGGAGGTACATTATTTTTAGATGAAATTGGAGATATGCCATATGAAGCACAAACGAGACTTTTAAGAGTAATTCAAGAAGGTGAATTTAATCGCGTCGGTGGTCATGAAAAAATTAAAACAGATGTTAGAATAATAACAGCAACCCATAGAAATATTGATGAATTAGTAGAAAAAGGACGGTTTAGAGAAGATTTATTTTATCGATTAAATGTTTTTCCAATTAGTATACCTCCATTAAGATTAAGGCTTACTGATTTAAATAAATTAGTGGATTATTTTTTAAAAAAATCTTTTAAAGAGGGTTTGGATCAAAAAAGTATTACCGAAGAAGCGCTGAATGAATTAAAAAAATATAAATGGCCTGGAAATATTAGAGAATTAGAAAACTTTATAAGAAGATTGGTTGTTTTAATACCTTCTAACAAAATAACTGGGAGTGATATAATTAAAAATATATCCAAAACAAATCATACCTTTGTTTCAGATTTAAAAAGAAACAGTGGCCAAGATAAAATAAGTTTAAGCATGTCAGTAGAAGAACACTTAAAAAAATTCTTTAAACTTCATAAAGGCAAACTTCCATCATCAGGATTATATAATAGAATTATTAATGAAGTTGAAAGACCTTTAATTTCAATATGTTTAAATGCAACTAAAGGGAATCAAATTAGAGCATCTAAATTACTAGGATTAAATAGAAACACATTAAGAAAGAAAATAAAAGAATTAAAGATCAAAATTCTTTAAAAGATAAAAAAGAAAATGTTATATGAAAATAAATATAGATAAAAATTATTTCGTGCATTCTGTTTTTTTAAAATTAATAAAAAAAATATCTTTTTGGTTTAACAAACCATCCATAAATAGAAAAATAACTATTCTTTTAATAATTTTATCTTTTATCGCACCAATAATAACATATTTAGTTTTCACAAATTCCTTACTGTTTTTTAAAACGACGCCCGTTATAGCAATTACAACAATTTCTATAGATATAGCTTTGTTATTAGGACTTTGTTTTAAAGTTATAAGAAAAATTATTATAACATTATCAGATAGAAGAAAAGGTAATGTAGGTTCGAAAATCTCAACTAAATTTATATTAACTTTTGCTTTATTAGTTTTAATACCAACTATTACTCTTTCTATTTTTTCTTCACTTTTTTTTAAAATTAGTATGAAAGGTTGGTTTAACGAAAGAGTATTACATATAGCAGAACAATCTAATATTGTTGCCGAAGCTTACTATAAAGAACATCTACAAAATATCAAAACTGACGCTTCTATCATGGGAAAAGAAATAGATGATAAATTTAATACTATTTTTTTAGATTTAAACAAATTAAATAATTTTGTTTATACACAAATTAAATTACGAGAATTAACAGAAGCATTTGTATTTAAAAAAGGTGGGGCGGTACTAGCTAAAGGCGGGTTTACTATAAGCACAACTCCAGATTTGATTACAGGATTTGACTTAATTGAAGCAGATAAAGGTGAAATTGTATTTACAAGTAAAAGAAAAGATAGGGTAAGAGCATTAATTAAATTGCAAAATATTCAGAACACCTACTTATCTGTAGGTAGATTTATAGATCCTCAAATAATTGCACAAATCCAAAATGTTAAAGATGAGTCTATGGTTTATAAAAAAATGTATGAACAAAGAAATAATATTGAAACAACTTTTTATATGGTTTTTATTCTTATTTCTTTATTGATTTTATTAATATCAATTTTGATAGGCTTATTATTTGCTGATACTTTAATTACGCCTATAACTAATTTAATAAAAACATCAAATCAAATTAAATCTGGGAACTTATCCGTTAAAGTACCTCAAATATCAACGAAAGATGAAATGAGTTTATTAATAAAAACATTTAATGGAATGACTGAGAAACTTAAATCTCAAAGAATTGAGTTAAAAAAAAGAGAAAGAAACGCTGCTTGGTCTGATATTGCAAGAAGAATTGCTCATGAAATAAAAAATCCTTTAACACCTATACAGCTATCCGCTGAATATTTAAGATCAAAATCTAAAAATAAAGAAGATAAAAGTTATGCTGACACAATAATCAATAAAGTTTCATTAATAGAAAATATGGTTGATGAATTTTCGAAATTTGCAAAATTGCCTAAACCAAAATTTAACCGTATTAATTTAAATAAACTTTGTTCTGACTTAATGTTATTTCATAAAAAAAGTAATAAAAATATAAACTTTATTTATATAAATAAAAAGAACGGGCTTTTTATGAATGTTGATGATTTACAAATGTCTATGGCAATATCAAATTTAATTCAGAATTCTATAGAGTCTATAAATGAATATAAAAATAAAAATCAAAAATTAATTGGCAAAATTAAATTAAGTATCTATTTTAAAAAAAATTATGTGTATATTAAAATTGAAGATAATGGAGGAGGGTTGCCTAAAAACTTCTCTAAAAATAAAATTTTAGAACCTTATATAACAACAAAAAAGAGTGGTACTGGTCTTGGTTTAGCAATAGTTTTAAGAATAATAGAAGAACATAATGGTAATTTTTATATAGAAGACAATAAAACTGGTGTTTCCGCTTTAATAGAATTACCAAAAAAGTATTAAATTAACTATATATTATATAAATTATGAAACAAAATATTTTAATTGTTGACGATGATAAAGACATTTGTTTAACTTTATCAAAAATTCTTACTTCAAAAGGTTTTCAAGTAACTATGGCTAACAATTCAGATGCAGCCATAAATGTAATTAAATCTTCTTCAATAGATTTGGTGCTATTAGACGTTTGGCTTGAAGGAAGTAAAAAAGATGGGCTTGAATTACTTAAAATAATTAAAAAATATAATCCAATTACACCAGTAATTCTAATTAGCGGCCACGCTAATGTTGAAATGGCTGTAAAAGCAATTAAATTTGGAGCTTTTTATTTTATTGAAAAACCATTTAAATCTGAGAAATTATTTTTGATAATTGATAGAGCTATAGAAAATGCTTTTTTAAAAAATAAATATGAAGTTTACAAAGAAAATTTAGAAGATAACGATGAACTAATTGGAAATACTGTTGTAATCAATAATTTAAAAAAAAAAATTAAACAAATATCTGCCTCAAATGCCCGTGTTTTAATTACTGGTGAGTCTGGAACTGGTAAAACTCATATTGCTAAACAAATTCATAATCTCTCAGAACGATCTTCTAAACCTTTTATATCAATAAATTGTGCGTTATTAAATAATAAAAATTTTGATAAATTTTTTTTTGGTGAATTTTCTGATACAAATAAGAATTTTGGTTATATACAAAAAGCTGCCCAAGGGACTATTTATTTAAAAGAAATTTGTGATTTGGAATATCATATACAAGGTAAGATCACAAATTTTTTACAAAAAGAATCCTATTCTTTTAACACTTCAAATACTGAAAAAGATAGTTTTAATACAAATATTAGATTTATATCGTCAACAACTAAAAATATAAATACAGAAATTGAAAAAAAAAGGTTACGAAAAGATTTACTATACAGATTGAATGTTGCCACTTTAGATATTCCTCCAATAAAAAAAAGGAGAGAAGACATACCATTATTAATAGATTATTTTATTAGAAAAAAAGAAAAAAATAATATAAAAAAAATAAAACTTTCACAAGATGTGTGCCCTTTATTACAAACTGTTAATTGGCCTGGCAATGTTACTCAAATTATGAATTTTGTTGAGTGGCTACATATATTTATAAAAACATCAAATAAAAAAATCGATACAATAACAACTAATATGTTGCCGAATGATTTAATGAATAAAAATTATAATGATAAATCTTTAAATAAAACTGAAAAATCAATTATGAATTTGCCAATAAAAGATGCTAGAAAACATTTTGAAAGAGAGTATTTAATTAATCAAGTAAATAGATTTGGAGGAAATATATCTAAAACTGCGAATTTTATAGGTATGGAAAGATCAGCTTTACATAGAAAAATTAAAGAAATAGGTATAAAAAAATGAAAGTAATAATTTGTGGTGCTGGAGAAGTTGGTAAAACATTAGCTCAATATTTATTAAAAGAGAATAATGATATTACTATAATTGACCAATCAGAAGAAAATATTAAAGAGATAAAAGAAAGCCTTGATGTAAATACATATGTAGGTTTTGGTTCTCAACCATCAATTTTAGATAAAGCAGGAGCGAAAAATGCAGAAATGTTAATTGCAGTTACACAATCAGATGAAGTGAACATGATAGCCTGTGAAGTTGCAAATTCACAATTTAATGTACCTTTAAAAGTAGCTAGAATTAGAGATCAACATTATTTAGATCCAGACTATGAATCTCTATTCTCAAAAAATCAAATATCAGTTGATCTTATAATATCTCCAGAAACAGAGGTAGCAGAAGCTATTAGAAGAAGATTAATCGCACCTGGTGCGTTTGAAATAATTCCTTTCAGTGATAAAAAAGTAGTCTTATTAGGTATTAAAATAGAAAAAAATTATCCGCACATAAATAAACAAATATTAAAAATCCAGGATAATCTCGATGAATTAAAAATGAATTTTTTAGCAATTTTTAGAAAAGAAAAAATTATTATTCCAGACGAGAATGAGAAAATAAAATTAGGAGATTCGGTATATGTGATAGCTGATACAAGCAACTTACACAAAGTTATGGTTTTCTTTGGTCATCAGGAAACAAAGGCAAATAGTGTTATTATAGTTGGAGGAGGAAATATTGGAGTATCTTTAGCAAAAAAATTAGAAGAAAATAAATTTGGTGCTAATACAAAAATAATTGAATTAAATAAAGAAAGAGCTGAAAATATAAGTTCAGAATTAAATGAAACATTAGTTTTAAATGGAAGTAGTTTAGATTTAGAAATATTAAAAGAAGCAAAAATATCTGATGCAGAAACCATTATATCAGTTACCAATCAAGATGAGGTAAATATTTTAACATCTTTACTAGCAAAAAAACAAGGATGTAAGAAAGCTATTTCACTAGCTAATGATACTACTTATAGATCTATACTTGAGCCATTAGGTATAGATGATGTTTTAAGCCCACAGGCGATTACTGTTTCTAGAATTTTAAGTTATATTAGAAAAGGCAACATCAGGCAAGTTTATTCCCTTAGAGAAGGTGAAGGAGAAGTAATTGAAGCTGATGCGGTCGAGGCTTCTTCTGTAGTTAATAAAAAAATTAGTGATTTAAAACTGCCAAATGGAATTAAAATAGGAGCTGTTTTAAAAAATGATAACGAAGTTCATATTTCAAATCCTAATCTTGAAATAAATGATGGTGATAGAGTAATACTTTTTTCGTTATCTAAAATGATTAAAAAAGTTGAAAATTTATTATCAGTGAGATTTAGATTCTATTAAATGAAAAATACAACCTACATAAATAATAAGTTCATAAACCATAATAAAGCAAAAATTAGCGTTGATGACAGAGGTTTTTTATTTGCTGACTCAGTTTATGAATTAATCTGTGTATTAAATAAAAAAATTATCGATTTAGATCAACATTTGAATAGATTGAAAATATCGCTTAAAAAAGTGAAAATTAAATACGAACTAAACAAAAAAAAATTTGAAAAAATAATAAATAAGTTAGTCAAATTAAATAAAATATTTAACGGATATGTATATATTCAAATTACAAGAGGGGTAGCTGAAAGAAAACATGAATTTCCAGACAAATATCATCCATCAACAATAATTTTTACAAAACATTTAAAAATTAATAAAGAAATATACGAAAAGGGTGTAAAAATAATAACAATTCCAGATATTAGATGGTTAAGAAGAGATATTAAAACAACTTCGTTATTACCTAATGTGTTATCTAAACAATTAGCAGTAGAAAAAAATGCTTTTGAATCATGGTTAATTGATAATGGAAATATTACCGAAGGTTCGGCATCAAATGCATGGATAATTAAAAACTCAAATACAATAGTAACTCATCCTGCAAACAATAAAATTTTAAGAGGTATAACAAGAGATACAATTATTAAAATTCTGAAAAAGAACGGTTTTAATATAAAAGAAAAACCTTTTAATCTAATAGAAGCAAAAAATGCTAAAGAAGCATTTTTAACAAGTTCAACCTTATCGGTTTTACCGGTAGTAAAAATTGACAATTATAATATAGCGAATGGAAAACCAGGGGATATAACAAAAAAAATTATAAATTTGTATAACGATTATATTTCTAAAAATAAGACCACATTATATAAGGAATTAAAAATAGCTTGATTAAATCAATTGTTAAATCTCCTCCAGATGCAATTCTTTTTGATTGGGATAATACTCTAGTTAATAATTGGGATCCAATATTGATTTCATATAATGAGACGTTAAAAAAATTGGGTTTAAAGAAAAAAAGCAAGAAAGAAACGTTAAAAAATGCTAAATATTCTTTAAGGGAAACATTCCCCAATCTTTTTAAAGATGACTGGATAAAAGCTAGAAAAGTTTTTTATAAAACTTTTAAAAAGATACACCTAAAAAAAATTAAACCGTTGCCTAAAGTTGAAAAAATATTGAAAATAATTAATGAAAAAAAAATTCCATGTGGCGTTATTAGCAACAAAGATAGTAATTTATTGCGTAAAGAAATTAATAAACTTGGATGGAAAAAATATTTTCATGTATTAGTTGGAGCAAATGAAGCAAAAAAAGATAAACCTTCTAAATTTCCATTTTTATTAGCGTTAAAAAAAATTTCTTTAAAACCTAATAAAAATATATGGTATGTAGGTGACAACGATATTGATGTTGAATTTGCAAAAAAAAACAAATGTTTATCAGTTTTTATAGAAAATAAAATTTTTAAAATAAATGATTTAAAACAAAAACCTGATTTAATATTAAAAAAAATAGAAACTTTGGAATTATATATATAGAATCTTTTTTTATTATTTATGAACAAAATTCCCCATTTAGATAAGACAAATAAAGATAATATTTTAAATCAAAATTGCATCATAATTAATCCAATACAAGTATTTGAAAGAAAAAAAAACACTAAATATGATGAAGAAGAAATATCAAATTTAGCACAAAATATAAATTTGATAGTTAAATATCAGAAAAGTATAATAATAAGAAAGTTCACTCCTTCACTTTTTTTTGGTAAAGGACAAGTTCAGAATTTTAAAGTGTACTTAAAAAAATATTCATCAGACTTATTATTAATAAATTCTCAAATATCACCAATACAACAAAGAAACCTAGAATTATCTCTTCATTGTAAAGTTTTAGATAGAACCGGTTTAATTTTAGAAATTTTTGGCGAAAGAGCTGTAACTAAACATGGAAGATTACAAGTGGATCTTGCAACTTTATCTTATCAAAAATCAAGATTAGTAAGATCATGGACACACTTAGAAAGACAAAGGGGAGGGTACGGTTTTATGGGAGGACCTGGCGAAAGACAAATTGAAAGCGATAAAAGACAAATAAATAAACGTATAAATAAAATAAAAAATGAACTTAAAAAAATTGAATCTAATAAATCAATACAAAGAAGAAATAGAAATAAAAGTTCAAAACCATTTATTTCATTGGTTGGTTATACCAA
>CAYXBD010000024.1:0-7671 GCA_964463275.1 uncultured Alphaproteobacteria bacterium
TACTTTTTAAGTAAAAAATATTTATAACTATTTTTTTAAACCCTGAATTTTCTATTCTTTTTATTATTTTTTCTATTAAGGTTTCATTGTTTAATTTTATTAATGGTTTCGGCACTTCTTTTGTATAGTGTTTCATTCTCTTTCCTAAACCAGCAGCAAGAATCATAATAGTTGATATATTCATTTTATAATTTTGGTTTTATTCTAAATTTCTTTGGAAAAAATTCATTAATCCATTTGTTTAACTCGCTTAATGAATAAAAATTTAAATTATATTCTATTAACTTCCATAATCTTGGAATGTGTTTTAAATAAGAATTTTTTTTGTCACGTTTGCATAATCTTGTAAAAATACCAATAACTTTTAAGTGGCGATTAATTGCTAAAACTTTATATTCTTTAACAAAATCTTCTTTTTGCTTTTTTGATAATTTTCTAACAAATTTATTATACATTTTAAAAATAACCTCTTTATTAACATTTCTTCTAGCATCTTCTAAAAGAGATACCAAATCATATGACGTTGGTCCAATAACTGCATCTTGAAAATCAATTAGACCGCAAGCTTTTAAACCTTTTCTATCTTTTAAAAAAAAAAGATTATCTATATGAAAATCTCTATGTACTAATACTTTCTTTGTTCTTAAATTTTTATTTAATAAATTATTCCAGATTTTAATAAATTCATTTACAACATCTTTTTTTGGTTTGTTTTTATGGATTGCAGGCCAATACCATTCTAAAAATAACATGGATTCTTCTATTAATTTTTTATTGGTATACTGAGGTAATTTTTTTTTCAAATTTTTTGATTGATTATTAATATATATTAAAATATCTGTAGCTAAATTATAAAGTTTATATTCACTCTCACCGTTTTTTAAGGAATTTGTATATGTATTTATGCCAAAATCTTCAATCAAAAAAGAGCCTTTCGAAATATTAAAACTAATAATCTTTGGCACTGAAAGATTTATTTTTTCAAAAATATTTGTAGCTTTTAAATAACCTAAATTATTTTCTGTTTTTTTTGGGGAATTGACCAACAATAAATTTCTTTTTTGATTTCTAATATAAACACGAAAATATTTTCTAAAAGATGCATCAGATTTTATTGGTTTTAATTTAAAATCATTGATGCCAATTTTTTTAAAAATAGAAGTATCCATAAAGTTTTTATTTATTTTGTTTTTTTATAAATGAAATATCTATTCTTTTTTTTAGAATTTTTTCAACTTTTTCTGGCCATTCAATTAAAACTATTTTATTTTCTATTTCCTCAAATAATCCTATTTTTTCTATTTCTTTAATAGTTTTCATCCTATAAAGATCTACATGGCAAATATTTATATTATTACCACAGTTATAATTATTAATTAAATTATATGTAGGGCTAGTTATTGGTTCTTTAATTTTTTTTTTATTTATTCTAGCAACTTCTTGAATGAAAAAACGTGCAAATGTTGTTTTTCCAGATCCCAATTCACCTCGTAAAAAATAAATGTCTCCTATACTTGATCGAGATGCAATTTTGTTAGCTATTTCTTTTGTCTTTTTAAGAGATGTAATTAAAATTTTAATAATTTTACAATATATCTAATATCTGTAATAGTCCGGTTTAAACGGACCTTTTTCTTTTACATTAATATACTTTGCCTGTTTTTTTGATAATTTAGTTAATTTAGACCCTAATTTTTCTAAATGCAATTTTGCCACTTTCTCATCAAGTTCTTTTGGTAAAACATATACTTTATTTTTATATAATTTAGATTTTTTCCATAATTCTAGTTGAGCTAAAACTTGGTTTGTAAAAGATGCACTCATAACAAAACTTGGGTGTCCTGTTGCATTTCCTAAATTTACTAATCTTCCTTTTGATAAAACAATTAATTTTTTTCCATCTGGAAACTGAACTTCATCAACTTGTGGTTTAATTTCATCCCATTTATAATTTTTTAAAGCATCAATTTGTATTTCACTATCAAAATGTCCAATGTTACATACAATTGCTCTATCTTTCATTCTTCTCATATGTTCTAATGTAATTACATCAACATTTCCGGTTGCTGTACAAAAAATATCTCCTTTTTTTAATACATCCTCAATTTTAACAACTTCATACCCTTCCATTGAGGCCTGTAGAGCACAAATTGGATCAATTTCGGTTATCATTACTCTTGCACCTCCGTTTCTTAGACTAGCCGCAGATCCTTTACCTACATCACCATAACCACATACAACCGCAACTTTACCTGAGAGCATAATATCGGTAGCTCTTCTAATACCATCAACTAAACTCTCTCTACATCCGTACAAATTATCAAATTTTGATTTTGTAACACTATCATTTACATTAATTGCTGGTACTAATAATTTATTTTTTTTTTCCATTTCATATAATCTATGAACGCCTGTTGTTGTTTCTTCAGATAAACCTTTAACAGATTTAAGAATATTCTTATATTTATTATGCATAACTTTTGTTAAATCTCCCCCGTCATCTAAAATTAAGTTTGGTCTCCAATTTTTTTTTCCGATAATTGTTTGATCTATACACCACCAAAATTCTTCCTCAGTCATACCTTTCCAAGCAAAAACCGGGATTCCTTTTTTTGCAATAGCTGCTGCTGCATGATCTTGTGTTGAAAAAATATTACATGAACTCCACCTAACTTCAGCTCCTAGGTCTAACAATGTTTCAATTAAAACAGCAGTTTGAATTGTCATATGTAGGCAACCTAAAATTTTTGCACCTTTTAATGGTTTTTTATTTTTGTATTCTTTTCTTAGCGCCATGAGACCTGGCATCTCAGTTTCAGCAATACTTATTTCTTTTCTACCCCAATCAGCAAGCGTTATATCTTTTATTTTAAAATCTGGCATGATAAATTGAACTTAATAAAAAAAATTTTATAATCAATCTAAATTATATGGTGACATTAAATGTGTTTTTTAAGAGTTATCATAAATTTAGCACCAATAATTTTTTTGTTTTTTCCTAGTCTATTTTCTACTTTAATCAAACCCTTATGAACTTCTAATATTTGTTTAACTATACTTAATCCTAAACCTGAATGTTCGCCAAATTTCTCTTTTGAAGGTCTTTCTGTATAAAATCTATCAAAAATCTTATTAAAATTATTTCTATTTATCCCAGGCCCATAATCGCTAATTTCAATAAATATATTATTTTTATTACTTTTTAAAAGAATTTCAATTTTTTTGTTACCTTTGTTAAAAGACAAAGCATTATCAATTATATTATTAAAAACCTGAGACAATCTTTCTTTATTACCATAAATTGAATAATTAGAGTTTTTTATAAAATTAAATAAAATTTTATTTTCATCTCTATTATAAAAATTAATAGTTTCTTCTAAAATTTTTTTAATATTAAATTTCTTCATTCCTTCCCTTGACAATTCAGCATCTAATCTAGATGCATTAGATATATCTGTTACTAGACGATCCAATCTTTTTATATCTTGATTAATAATCTTTGAAAGTTTATTTAATTGTTTCTTGTTATTTGTATTGTTAGCAACATCAACCGCACTTTTCAATGATGTCAATGGATTTTTAATTTCATGAGCTACATCTGCGGCAAAATTTTCAATTGCATCCATTCGATTCCATATTGAATTTAACATTTCTTTTATTGAGATTGCTAAATCATTTATTTCGTCTTTTCTATCTGAAAATTGTGGTATCGATAATTTTCTTCCTTCAGAAGGGTTTATATTTTTTGCTGCATTAGCTAATTTTCTTATAGGTTTTACAATATTAGTAGACAAGTATATAGATACAAAAATAGTTAAAAATAATGCCAAAAAAAAGATTTTAAAAACTTCATAACGAAAATCTTTAAGCTTATTTTCAATATTCGTGCTATCCAAAGTTAACAAAATAGCACCTGTTATTTTTTTATATGATTGAACAGGTAATGCTACACCTAATAGTTTTTTTCCATTTTCTAATTGCATTAAAACCCTAGTTTTTTCTCCATATAAAGCTTTTAACACTTCTTCATAATCTTCTGCCTGTTGTAATGTGTTTTCTTTATACACGCTTAATTTACTTGTCTTAACAAGGAGGAGAGATATATAAGAATAAATTTTCTCAAAAAATATCCTTATAAAATTTTTTTGTTGTAAAGATGGTAGTTCTGAAGATCTAACTCTAGTTTGAAATCCAACAGATTTTATGGAGTCAGCTAATAAATCCCCTTGATATGAAAACAATCTAATTCTCACTCTACTTTTGCTAAGCAAAAAGCTAATTGTTTCTTGAGCTTCTGTAGTCATAAATATTTGTGATTTAAAATCATCAGTTAAAAGAATTGTTCTACCTATTGCTTGTGACAATATTCTGCCTTCATCTTCTAATTTTTTAAACTCATTTTCTTGTAATGTTTGCTGGTATCTATCAATAGAAAATAGCCCTCCTAATAAAAAGAAAAGGGCTAGGATATTTAAGGTCAATAATCTTAATAATAATGGGGATATTGTGATTTTATTCCTGAACATTTTTTTATATTTTTATTCAGAAAATTTATATCCGCCACCATAAATCGTGACAATAGAATTAAAATTATTATCTATATTTTTAAATTTTTTTCTTATTCTTTTAAAATGATGATCAATTGCTCTATCATCAATATTTTCTTTATCTTCTCCAAAAGCTGAAATAATTAATTGATCTCTTGATTTAACAACTTCAACGCTGTCTGCTAGAGATTTAACTAATAAAAACTCTGTTACAGTTAGATTTACAACTTTATTTTTCCATTTACACATATATTTTTCTGTATCTAATAATAAATTCCCCATCTTTATTGAATTTTTATTTTCAATTTTACCTACTTTTTTTTTATTTATTAATTCAGACCTTTTAATTAAAATTCTTATTCTTTCTACTAAAATTTTTTGTGAAAATGGTTTTGTAATATAATCATCAGCGCCAATTTTTAATCCTAATAATTCATCAATTTCAGTATCTTTTGAAGTTAAAAAAATAACTGGTAATTGTGAAGTTTTTCGCAATTTTTTTAGTAATTCAATTCCATCTAATCTTGGCATTTTAATATCAACAATGGCTATATCTGGGTTATTTTTCAAAATTGCATTTAAACCAGATTCACCGTCAGAAAACGTTTTAACATTGAAACCTTCAGTCTCAAGTAACATAGAAACTGATGTTAATATATTTTTATCATCATCAATTAAAAAAATGGTATTTTTCATATTAAATACTAATTTAGTGTGCCTCTGCCCAACTAAATCCTTGCCCAACATCAGCTATTAATGGTATGTCTAATTTTACTTCTGGTAAAGATGCATTTTCCATTATTTTTTTTATTTCCATTGAAAGATAATTAATTTCTGATTCATACATTTCAAATAATAATTCGTCATGAACTTGTAAAATCATTTTTGATTTAGTTTTTTTTTCTTCGAGAAATTTATCTATATTTATCATAGCTTTTTTTATAATATCTGCTGCAGAACCTTGAATTGGCGCGTTAACAGCTGCTCTAATTGCAAAATTCCTTAAGTTGGGGTTTTTATTGTTAATTCCATTAATATAGCATTTTCTCCCAAATAATGTTTTAACAAATCCATTTTTTTTACAAAAATTAGTTATTTCATCAATATAATTTAATATTCCTTTATAATTTTTAAAATATTCTTTCAAAATTAAATCTGCTTCAGATCTTTGAATTTTTAATTGTTTTGCAAGACCAAATGCACTAATTCCATAAACAATACCATAATTTATTGTTTTCGCTTTTCTTCTTAAATCTTCATCAACATCTTCTAATTTTACATTAAAAATTTGAGAAGCTGTCTTTTTATGAATATCTATGTTTTGTTCTAATGCTTTTTTTAAATCTTCAACTTTTCCTATATGCGCTAATAACCTTAGTTCAATTTGAGAATAATCCAAAGATACTAATTTAAATCCTTTTTCAGATATAAACGCATTTCTTATTTTTTTTCCTTCATCAGTTCTTATTGGAATATTTTGCAAATTTGGATCAGTTGATGATAATCTTCCTGTATTTGTGGCAGCCATAGAATAAGAAGTGTGTATTCTTAATGTTTTTTTATTAACTTCATTAATTAAAGATTCTATATAAGTGTTTATTAATTTTGATATTTGTCTCCATTCTAAAAGAAAGTCTGCAATTTTTTGTCCCTGATAAGATAAATTTTCTAAAACATCTACACTAGTGCTATATGCTCCGCTTTTACCTTTTTTTCCGCCTTTAAAACCCAATTTATCAAATAATATTTCGCCTAATTGCTTAGGTGAGGCAATATTAAACTTTATATTCGATAACTTAAAAATTTCTTTTTCAATTTTTAATAATTTTTTTTGAAAAGTTGAACCTAAATTTCTTAATTGTTTTACATCAATTTTAATACCTTCTTTTTCCATTTTAGCTATAACTCTAATAAGAGGTTTTTCAATATGTTCATAAACACTTGAAATTTTTTCTGAAATAATTCTTTTTTTTAAAATTTCATATAACTGAAATGTTACATCAGAATCTTCTGCTGCATAAATATACGCTTCATTTATACTAACTTCATCAAATGTTTTTTCTTTTTTTCCAACACCAACAACATCTTTGTATTTTATTGTTTCATGATCTAAATAAATTTTTGCCAAATCATCTAAGTTGTGTCTAAATTTTCCTGCATCTAAAACATAAGATAAAAGCATGGTGTCGTCTGTTGGATTTAAATTAATTCCAACATTTGATAAAACAATTTTATCGTACTTAATATTATGGCCTACCTTTATTATAGATTTTTCTTCAAAAATTTTTTTTAGAATTGACAAACATTTTTTTAAATTTAAATTTTTAAATTTATTATCAGTATTTAAACTATGTTTAAATGGTAAATAGAAAGCTTCTTTTTTACTTATTGATAATGATATTCCCACGAGCTCAGCTGAATTTGCATTTAATGAATTTGTTTCAGTATCAACTGAAAGTAATTTAGTTTTTTGAATTCTTTTTTCCAAATTTTCTAAATCATTTAATGATTGTATTACAAAATATTTCTTACTTTTTTCTTTAGAAGATTGATTGTTTGGATCATTTTCATCTTTTTTACTAAATTTTGTAATTAAATTTTTAAAACCATGCTTTTCAAAAAATTTTAATGCTGTTTTTTGATTAATACCTTGAAACAAATTAAAATTATATTTATTTTTTAAATCAATATTATCTTTTAGAGCTACTAATTTTTTACTAATTAAAGCATTTTCTTTTTCATCAATTAAAACTTGTTTTCTTTTTGGTTGTTTTATTTCATTAACTTTAGCTAATAAATTTTCTAAATTATTAAAATTATTTATTAATTCTGCCGCTGTTTTAATACCTATTCCTGAAACTCCGGGAATATTATCAATACTATCGCCAGCCAAAGCCATAACGTCAATTATTTTAGAAGGTTTAACCCCAAATTTTTCTTCAACTTCTTTAATACCAATAAAATTATCTTTCATTGAATCATACATTTTTGTATTTTTATTGACTAGCTGCATTAAATCTTTATCTGAAGATATAATTGTCACTGTAACGCCTTTTTTTTCAGCTTCTTTTGTATATGTGGCAATAATATCATCTGCTTCATATCCATCCATTTCTACTCTAGG
>CAYXBD010000025.1:0-7521 GCA_964463275.1 uncultured Alphaproteobacteria bacterium
GTGCAAAAAATGGTATTATTAAAAATACTATAAAATTAATGCTTGAATGTGGGTCAAAATTAAACAACATAATATCATGTATAGGACCTTGTATTGGCAAAGAGTCTTATAAAGTAAATAATGATTTTTTTAGGAAATTTATTAGAGAAAGTTCATTAAATAAAGAATTTTTTATAATAAAAAAAAATGAAATGAATTTTGATTTAAGATTTTACATTATAAAAAAAATAAAAAATTTTGGCGTTAAAAAGGTTTTATTTAAATCATTTGACACATTTAAAGATAAAAAGAATTTTTTTAGTTATAGAAGATCTTTAGTATCTGAAGAAAAAGATTATGGAAGATGTCTTTCAGTTATATCATTAAATGGTGCTAAAAATAAATGAAAATAGTAACTTGTAATAGCAACGTTAATTTAGCAGAAGCAATATCAAAAAAATTAAAGAAACCATTGTGTAAATCTACTATTACAAGATTTGCTGATATGGAAATTTTTGTTGAAATATTCGAAAATGTAAGAGGAGAAGACGTTTTTATAATACAATCAACCTCATACCCGGCAAATGATAACTTGATGGAACTATTAATCACAATTGATGCTTTAAAAAGAGGTTCAGCAAAAAGAATTACTGCCGTTATTCCATATTTCGGATATGCTAGACAAGATAGAAAAACTGGTCCGAGAACTCCTATAACAGCAAAGCTTGTTTCAAATTTGATAACTAATGCTGGTGCAGACAGAGTTCTTACTTTAGATTTACATGCAGGACAAATTCAAGGTTTCTTTGATATCCCTACTGATAATCTTTACAGTTCTCCAATTTTTATTAGAGATATTAAAAAGAATTATAAAAAAAATATCACTTTTGTATCACCAGATGTTGGCGGTATTACAAAAGCTAGAGAAATGGCTACTCAATTAAAATGCGATATAGCAATTATTGATAAGAGAAGACCAGGCCCTGGAAAATCGGAAGTTATGAATGTAATAGGAAATGTAAAAAATAAAACATGTATAATTGTTGATGATATTGTAGATTCTGCGGGTACCTTGTGTAATGCAGCTAAAGCAATTAAAAACAAAGGTGCAAAAGAAATTGCAGCATATATAACTCATGGTGTTTTTTCAGGTGAATCAATGGTTAAAATTTCAAAATCGCCAATAAAAAGACTTGTTGTTACTGATAGCATTGAGCCAATGCAAACTATAAAAAACTCAGCAAAAATTAATATTTTGTCAGTAGCTCCTTTATTAAGTGATGCTATAAATAGAATAAGTAACGAAAAATCTGTTTCAGTTTTATTTGATTAAATAAAATTACATTAAAAAATGTTGAAATTTTAATGCATTTAACTATAAACTAATTACCTTCTTAATATTGTGAAATGAAAGAAATTAATTTAGATATTATTAGTAGAGATAAAACTGGTAAAAGTAATTGTAAGCAGTTAAGAAACATGGGGAAAGTTCCTGCTGTTATATATGGAGATAAAAAAGAACCAGCTTATATTGCAATTGATTACCCAAAAATTATTAAAGAATTATCTAAAACTGGTTTTTTTTCAACCGTTTTTAGTTTGAAATTAAATAAAAAAGCAATTAAAGTTTTACCTCGAGAAATACAAACAGATCCTTTAAATGATAAACCAGTACATATAGATTTTTTAAGAGTAAATGATGAATCAAAAATAAATATATCAGTTCCAATTATTTTTATAAATGAAGATAAATCACCTGGTTTAAAAAGTGGCGGAGTCTTAAATACTGTTAGAAGGGAAATTGATTTAATTTGCAAAATTAATAATATTCCAGAAAAACTAGAAGCAGATCTGGCTAACTTAGAAGTAGGATCTGTTATACACATGAGTGATATAAAACTGCAAGAAGATGTTATTCCTCAAATATCCGATAGAGATTTTACCATAGCAACTATTGCTGCGCCAACAGTTATGCCTGTTGAAGAAGAAAAACCTGAAATTGAAGGAGAGGAAGGAGAAGGAGAAGGAGAAGAAGGGGAAGAAACTGCGGAAGCTAAAGAGGGTGAAGAAGGTAAAATAGAAGAAAGTAAAGAAGAAAAAAAAGAAACTGAAATTAAAAAAGAAGAAGAACCTAAAAAATAAACTTATTATCTTTAAAATAATTTTTTTAAAAAAAATATAATGTACCTCTTAGTTGGATTGGGTAACCCGGGATCAAAATATAAAAAAAACAGACATAATGTTGGCCATTTAACAATTGATATAATTGCTACAAAATATGGTTTTGTTAAAAAAAGTAAAAATAAATTTGGTGATATATTTGAAGGAAAAATATCAAATATAAAAATTTTTGCATTAAAACCAAAGGATTTTATGAATTTGTCAGGAGTTTCAATAAAAAAATTTCTAGATTTTTATAAAATTAATATAAAAAATTTATTAGTAATTCATGATGATATAGATTTACCACTAGGAAAAATTAAAATTAAAATTGGAGGAGGAAATGCTGGACATAATGGTCTCAAAAGTATTGATACAGTAATAGGTAAAAATTATAAAAGAATAAGAATTGGAATTGATAGACCTAAAAATAATAAAAGTGTAAACAAATTTGTTCTTGAAAATTTTCAAAAAGAAGAAGAAAAAGAAATAAAATTTTCTATTAATAGGATAGTTTCATTCCTCCAATACTTAATAAGTTCTGATGCAAATGACATATCTAAATTAATGAACAAACTATCAAAAAAATAAAATGGGATTTTCTTGTGGAATAGTGGGACTACCAAACGTTGGAAAATCAACATTATTTAATGCCTTAACTAATTCTCAGAATGCTAAGGCATCAAATTATGCTTTTTGTACTATTGAACCTAATAAAGCAATAGTTGAAGTTCCCGATGATAGGCTTAAAAAGATTAGTAAAATTGAAAATTCAAAAAATATCATCCCTACTCAATTAAACTTTATCGATATTGCAGGTTTAGTAAAGGGGGCGTCGAAAGGCGAAGGTCTTGGAAATAAATTTTTATCACATATTAAGGAAGTTGATTTAATTCTTCATGTTATAAGATGTTTTGATGATCCTGACATAGATCATATCGAAAATTCTCTAGACCCTATAAGAGACATGCGGATAGTTGAGGATGAATTAATTTTATCAGATTTAGTAAGTGCAGAAGAACAGTTAAAAAAACTTAAAAAAGAAATTGATAAAGATATAGGAAATAAAGAAAAAATTTTAATTTTAGAAAAAATAATAAAAAATTTAACAACTGAGAAAACGCTTAAAAATTTGAATTTTAATAAAGATGAAGAAAAGATTTTAAAAACTTTTAATTTAATTTCTACAAAACCAAAAATATTTATTTGCAATCTTAATGAAAAAGAAAAATTAAATGATAACAAATATATAAATATTATAAAAAGTAATTTAAATGATGACAGATCTGTAATAATTTCAATATCCGCAGAAATAGAATCTCAAATTGCTCAATTGGAAAATGAAGTAGAAAAAAAAGAATTTTTAGATTCGCTCGATTGGAATAGCTCTGGCTTAGATAGAATTATAAAATCATCTTACAGTAAATTAAATTTAATTACATATTTTACAGCAGGTGAAAAAGAAACTAGAGCGTGGACAATAAAAAAGAATTCAACTGCTCCGGATGCTTCGGCTGTTATACATACCGATTTTAAAAAAGGCTTTATTTGTGCCGAAACAACATCGTATGAAGATTATATAAAATATGGTGGTTCAAAGGGTGCGAAAGAAAATGGCAAAACAAGGCAGGAAGGAAAGGAATATTTAATAAAAGATGGAGATGTGGTTCATTTTTTATTTAATGTTTAAATTTAAATTCTACCGTAACTATAATTTATAATTTTTTTTATATTTTTTTTCATTTCTTTTTTACTTAAAAGGACTGGTTTTTTTCCTGATTTTAATATCTGTAGATATTGTTTTGATAAACTTTCAACTTCCTCTGTTAATTTTGTTGCAATCTTTAAATCCTTAGCTCCAACAATTAATCCGTGGTTTGCCATTAAACATGCGTTTCTATTTTCTAAAGCTTTTATAACATTTTTTGAAAGTTTTTCAGTTCCAAAAGTTGCATATTTTGCGCATTTAATATCCTCTCCTCCTGCTATTGCAACCATGTAATGAAAAGATGGTATGTTTATATTCATACAAGCAATGGCCGTAGAAGATGTTGGATGTGTGTGTATTATTGCAGAAATATCTTTTCTTTTTAAATATATATCTCTGTGTATTTGCCATTCTGTTGAAGGTTTCAATTTATTTTTGTAAGTTCCTGCAAAAGTCATTTGAACACAACTTTTTTCATTTAATTTATCATTAGGAACTGATGATGGTGTGATTATAAAACCATTTATTGTTCTATAACTTAAATTTCCTGATGAACCACGATTGATATCTTTATCATTTAAATATTTAGCAATTTTAACTAATTCTTTTTTATTCATATTTTTTAAAAAAAAATTTTTTTAATTTCATTTTTTGTAGGTCTGTGAATTCCTTTCTCAGTTATCAAACGAGTTATATACTTTGCAGGTGTCACATCAAATGAATAATTACTAACTTTACTACCTTTTGGTGTTATTCTAATTTTTGTATTTTTTCCCTTTGAATCGAGGCCATTTATATGAGTTATTTCATCTGAATTTCTTTGTTCAATTGTAATATCTTTTAAATAATTTTTTGATTTTAAATCAATTGTGTTTGTTGGCAAAGCAACGTAGAAAGGTATTTTATTATCATATGCTGAAAGTGCTTTTAAATAAGTTCCAATTTTGTTGCAAACATCGCCATTAGCAGTGGTTCTATCAGAACCGGTTATACACATATCTACCATGCCGTGTTGCATTATGTGCCCACCAGCATTATCAGTAATGATTGTGTGAGGTATTTTTTCTTGTAAAAGTTCCCATGCAGTTAGAGATGATCCTTGATTCCTTGGTCTTGTTTCGTCAACCCAAACATGAATTTTTATTTTTTTTCTATGTGCCAAAAAAATTGGAGATAACGCTGTTCCCCAATCAACTGTTGCAAGCCAACCTGCATTGCAATGAGTTAAAATATTGACAGTTTTATTCTTTTTCCTTTTTTTTATATCAAGAATTATTTTTAGTCCATTTTCAGCAATTTTTTTACAACATTCAATATCATTTCTGCCAATTTCTTCTGCAATTTTTTTTGATGCATTAATTCTATTTGAGGGCTTCTCATCTAATAATTTTTTCTTCATGAATTCTAGTGCCCAAGATAAATTAACTGCTGTTGGTCTTGCGTCTTTTAAAAATTTTACAGATGAATTTAGATTTTTATCACTAGGATTTTTTTTCATAGATAAATATATTCCATACGCTGCGGTCACTCCAATGAGCGGTGCGCCTCTTACAACCATTTCTTTAATAGCTTTTTTTATATCTTTAATATTTTTTAAAAATAATAATTTAAACTGGTGTGGTAACAATCTTTGATCAATTGCAATAACTGCTTTTTTTTTTCTATCTAACCAGATTGATCTGTAATTTTTTCCTTTAACTCTCAATGTTTCTCCAAATATCTTTTTAAAATTATATCTAATTTCTTTTTGGTTTTTTTATTCCAATTTTGTTTTTGAGTTATTATAGATTTATCAAGAATATTTTCTGCAGGATCTTTTGGGTAATCTTCTATATATTTTGGAAATATATTTATAATATTTCTTACTAAAGATTTTGCATTATTAGAATTTTTATTTAATGTTTTAATAATTTGCTCTACATCAACATCATCGTGCTGACTGTGCCAACAATCATAATCAGTAACCATTGCAACTGTAGCATATCTTATTTCTGCTTCTCTTGCTAGTTTAGCCTCTGGCATATTAGTCATACCAATTACATCTATTTTTTGTTTTCTATAGCTTTCAGATTCTGCTTTTGTTGAAAATTGAGGACCTTCCATTGCTATATATGTTCCTATATTTTGATGTTTTATTTCTAATTTTTTTAAAACTTCTTCGCATGCATCTCTTAAAAGTTTGCTTGTTGGATTAGCCATTGAGACATGTGCAACTATTCCCTCCTCAAAAAATGTTTTTTTTCTTAAAATAGTTTTATCTATAAATTGATCTACAAGTACAAATGTTCCAGGGGATAATTCTTCTTTTAATGAACCACAGGCAGAAAGAGAAATTATATCTGTAGCTCCTAATTTTTTTAAAGCATAAATATTTGCTCTATAATTTATTTCACTTGGATTATATATGTGTGATCTTCCATGTCTTGGTAAAAATAAAACTTTAATATTATTAACAGTTCCTGATAAAATTCTATCAGAGGGAGATCCCCATGGGGTTTTTATGTTTAACCATTTTTGATTTTTTAAATCTTCAATTTGATAAAGACCACTGCCCCCAATAAAAGCTAATAAAAAACTTTTTGCCATTTATTTTTCAATCCTAGACCATGTTTCTTTCATTGTAACATAAAGAAGTGCGGTAAGAACAATTAAGAAAAGTATAACTTTTACACCCATTGATTTTCTTTTTTCTAATTCTGGTTCGGCTGCCCAATTTAAAAAATTAACTATATCATAAGAAAGTTGATGCAAACTAGCATTTGTACCATCAATATATTCAATGGCATCATCATAAAGAGGTTGTGGCATTGCTATAACTTTACCATCATCATAAGGATTATAATAAAGGCCATCTGTTAATTCAAAATCTTTAGGCGGATCTTCATATCCGGTCAATAAAGAATAAATATAATCAGGTCCGTTTTTAATTGCTTTTGTTAGCAATGATAAATCTGGAGGGTAAGATCCATTAAAAGATGCTTTAGCTTCTTCTTTATTTTTAAATGGTGAAACAAAAGTATCGCTTGGTTCGCCAGGACGCATAAACATTTCCCCTAACTCATTAGGCCCATCTAAAATCTCAAATGTTTCTGCATATTTTTTTATTTGATCTTCTGTAAATCCCAAATCTTTTAACTCTCTAAAACGGAGTCTTTTCATACCGTGACAAGCAGAACATATTTCTTGATATATTTGCAATCCTCTTTGTAAAGATACATCATCATATCTTCCAAACACACCTTCAAAAGTCCAATTTTGTTTTTTTAATTGCATTTTCTCTTCCCCAAACGAATTTGGGATTAAGAAAATAAAAGAAAATATTATAAAAAAAAATTTTTTTATCATTTGTTTATTTTAATTTTTCTTTACTTTAGAAGTTCTAAAAATATTTAATGGAACAGGTAAAGTTTTTTCAAACATTCCAAGGATTGGTAAAATAATTAAAAAATGAACAAAATAATATGTTGTACAAATTCTACTTATAATTAAATAATGACCTTCTGGTACTTTTGATCCAACCCAACCTAAAACAATAAAATTAAAAATAAATATCCAATAAAATTGTTTATATACAGGTCTAAATCTGCAACTTCTAACTTTACAAGTATCTAACCATGGCAAAACAAATAAAATTAAGATTGATCCTAGCATTGCAAGAACACCTAATAATTTAA
>CAYXBD010000026.1:0-7468 GCA_964463275.1 uncultured Alphaproteobacteria bacterium
AAAAAAAAACATTAAATAATTATGAAATATTTAAATCTTTACCTCCTTTATTAAAGGGATATTTAAGACTTGGAGCATATGTTAGTGATGGAGCATTTATAGATAAACAATTTAATACAATAGATATTTGTATAGTTTTAAAATCTGATTCATTAAAACAAAAATATTTAAATCTCCATAAAAAAGGAGTAAAAGATTCAAAAATAATTTTCCTAAAAAGATTTTTAAAAAAAAAGTAGATCGATCATTGTGATTTTAATATTTTTAAGACTTATAATTTTTCTATTATTTACATTAGTCCTTTTACCTTTTCAATTAGTAATTATTTTTTTTGTAAAAAAACATACTTATATAATTCCTTATTTTTTTCATAATTTGTGCCGTAGAATTTTTGGAATTAAAATTAAAATTTGTGGCAAAGCTTACACTAAATCTCCCGTTCTTTTTATATCTAATCATGCTAGTTATTTAGATATATTGATCCTAGGAAGTCTTTTTAAAACATCGTTTGTTGCAAAAAAGGAAGTTGCAAAATGGCCATTATTTGGAATTTTAGCTAAACTTCAAAATACAATTTTTATTGATAGAAAAATTTCATCATTAAAAAGTCAAGAAAATCAAATTATAAAACATCTAAATAAAAAAAAAAACTTAGTAATTTTTCCCGAAGGTACAAGCAGTGATGGCAATAAAGTTCTACCTTTTAAAAGTTCATTATTTAATATTTTTGAAGAAAGTTTAGATCCAGGAATATTTGTTCAAACTATAACGATTGTTTATAAGAAAATTAACGGTATTCCTTTAAATCGAACAGATAGAAAAGATATAACATGGCATTCAAATATGGATTTAGTTCCAAATATTTTTAATGTTTTAAAAAAGCTTAGTATAGAAGTCGAGATTATTTTTAATGAAGAGTTTTTTCCAAATAAAAAATGGAATAGAAAGAAAATAGCTTTGCAATGTTGGAAAAAAATAAATTATAATTTAACAAATAGTTTATATAGAAAATAAATTTTTTTATTTATTAATACGTTATGTTAGAAAAATTTAAGGTTAAAACTTTTGGCTGTCAAATGAATGTTTACGATAGTCAAAAAATAAGTGAGATTTTTTATAATCTTGGGTACAAAAATACTCTTATAGACCAAGAAGCAGACTTTTATGTAATAAATACTTGTCATATAAGAAATAAAGCAAAAGAAAAACTTTATTCTGAGCTAGGCAAAATTTATAAAATAAAAAAAAATAGATATAAAAAATATAAAAACACAATTGTTATAGTTGCCGGATGTGTAGCGCAAGCTGAAGGTGAGGAAATATTTAATAGAGCTCCTTTTGTTGATATAATTGTTGGTAGTCAATCTTATCAAAAATTACCTCATTTAATAAAAAAAATAAAAAACAAAAGAAAGAATAAAAAATTTGTTGAACTTGATTTTGAACCTAAATCTAAATTCGATGATCTTCCAAAAAATAAATATATTTATGAAGTTTCAAGTTATTTAACAATACAAGAAGGTTGCAACAAATTCTGTAAATTTTGTGTTGTTCCTTATACTAGAGGACCCGAATATTCAAGAAGTGTAAAAGAAATTATCGCTGAGGCAGAACTTTTAGTAAACAATGGAACAAAAGAAATAATATTATTAGGGCAAAATGTAAATGCTTATCACGGCCATGGACTTGATAATAAAGAATGTAATTTAGGGAAATTAATTTATATTTTAGCAAAAATTAAAGGATTAAAAAGAATAAGATATATGACGGCCCATCCTAAAGATATGCATGAAGATTTATACAAAGCATATAAAAATATAGAAAAATTAATGCCTTTTTTACATCTACCTATACAATCTGGTTCAAATAAAATTTTAAAAGCAATGAATAGGAATTATACTGTCGAAGAATATTTAAAAATAATAAATAAGATAAAAGAATGTAGAAAAGATATAGTTTTTTCGTCTGATTTTATTGTAGGGTACCCCGGTGAAACTAATGAAGATTTTCAAAAAACTCTTGATTTAATTGACAAAGTAAAATATGTACAATCTTTCTCATTTATTTATAGTCCTAGACCAGGAACAACAGCTTATAAATTAAAAGACAATCTTAAGGATAGTAAAAAAAAAAAAAGACTAAGCCTTTTACAGAATAAATTAAGATTTTATCAAGAAAATTTTAATAAAAATTTTGTTAAAAAATCATTAAATGTGCTATTTAGTAATTCAATAAATGAAAAAAAATACCAATCTCTTGGATATTCACAATATATGCAATTAGTAAGAATTAATAACAAGAAAAATATGCAAGGAAAAATTGAAAATATAAAAATTAAAAAAAGTTTTTATAAAAGTTTAGAAGCTGTATCTATAATTTAAGAATTTATAATTAAATATTTGATCAAAAATTTAGAAAAAAATATAATTGAGTTTGAAGATAATAATATTTTAAAAATAATGTTCGGGGTTTTCCATAAGAATCTTGAAATTGTTGAAAAAAAATTAAAGGTTACTTTATTTCCTAGAGGAAATATTATCTCAATAAATGGAGATATAAAAAATATTTTAATTACAAAAAATGTACTATCAGAATTATATGAAAGATCCAAAGTATCTGAAATAATTGAAAAAAGAGATGTAGAATCAATAATACAAAATATGAAAAAAAACAATTCTTCAAAACTTTCGATAAAAACACCAAAAAAAGAAATTTGGCCCCGTACAGAAGGACAAACTCAATTGTTAAAAGAAATATTAAATAAAGAAATTGTATTTGTAATTGGACCAGCTGGAACTGGTAAAACATTTATAGCTGTTAGTCACGCAGTATACATGCTTACTTCTGGTTTAATTAATAAAATTATTATTTCTCGCCCTGCTGTGGAAGCAGGAGAAAAACTAGGATTTTTGCCTGGAGATTTAAAGGAAAAGATTGATCCTTATTTAAGACCAATATATGACTCTCTTGATGAGAATCTTTCAAGAGACAAAGTTCTAAAACTAATCGAAAATCAAAAGATCGAAATAGCTCCTATTGCTTATTTAAGGGGTAGAACGTTAAATAATTCTTATATAATATTAGATGAAGCCCAAAATACTTTTCCAATCCAAATGAAAATGTTTTTAACAAGACTTGGAGAGAATTCAAGAATGGTTATAACTGGTGACATAACTCAAATAGACATACACCCAAAAAATAAAAGTGGTTTAATAGATGCAGTTAATAATTTAAAAAAGATTAAAGATATTTCGTTTGTTTATTTAACAGAAAAAGATGTTGTAAGACACTCCCTGGTAAAGAAAATAGTAAAGGCATATGACAAATGACACTCAATCATAAGATAAACATTTTTCTTGAAAATAAAAAATGGTTAGATAGAAAAATATTTAAATCGAAAGAAAGTATTGATAAATTCATACACCGCATATCTCAAGAAACAATAAATGAATGTTTTTTACAGTCTAGATTTAAAAAATTTAAGAATTTAAAAACAAATGTAAATTTTATTTTAGCAGATGATAAATATTTAAAAAAACTAAATACTGATTTTTTAAATAAAAAAAAATCAACAAACGTGCTATCATTTCCAAATGAAAACTTTTTTAAATATAAAGAAAATTTTTTAGGAGAAATTTTCATATCATATGAAACATGTATAAAAGAAGCAAAAAAATTTAAAATAGATAGTAAAAATAGAATCGGACATATGATAGTACATGGTACATTACATTTGCTGGGTTATGATCATAAAACAAAAGTGGATGAAAAAAAAATGATATATATTGAATCAAAAATTTTAAACTCCTTGGATATAAATTATTATTAATTTTTTTAAAATTTCTATTGAATAACAAATTCATTAATAAACTTAAATTTTTTTTAAAAAAAAAAGATAATAAAATTCAAAATAACTTTGAAAATCTATTAAACGAGAGACTTAAACAAGAGAAACCTCTGAAAATTAATGAAGAAAAAATTATTTCTAATGTTTTTCAGTTACCAGGGAAATTAGTTAATGATATTATGATACCTAGAACTGATATCATATCAGTTGATTCTAAGTTAGATATTAATAAACTTGTTAAACTCATTGGAAGAACCAGCCATTCCAGGTATCCTGTATTTGATAAAAGTAGAGATAATATTGTAGGTATGATCCATATAAAAGATGTAATTTCATGCTGGGAAAATAAAAAAATTAGAAATATTGAAAAATTAATAAGAAAAATATTATTTGCACCTCATTCAATGAGTGTTTTAGATTTATTGCTAAAAATGAGAACTTCACATATACATATGGCAGTTGTTGTTGATGAACATGGAGGTTTAGATGGGTTGGTAACAATAGAAGATTTAGTTGAAGTAATTGTTGGGGAAATTAAAGATGAACATGAAGCACAAAAAGAAAATAAAAAAAATAAAAATAAATTAATTAAAGATGACAGAGGTGTAAAAATAAATTCGAGAATGCCAATTGAAAAATTCGAAAAAAAATATGGAATTAATTTTTCTGATAAAGAAGATATAAGTGACATTGACACAATGGGAGGCCTAGTTTTCCATATTTTTGGAAGAGTTCCTTTAAAGGGTGAATCTATAAAACATCCAAATGGGTGCGAATTTGAAATTTTAGATGCTGACTCTAGAAGGATAAGAACAATATTAGTTACAAATCATATATTTGAGTAACTAAATTTTTTTTAAATTTACCTGTTTTGAATAAAGAATTTATTTTTTTTTTTACAAATAACATAAAGATAAATTTAAAATATATTTATTCTTTTTTTTTAGGTATCTCGCTAGTTGCCAGTTTTCCACCTTTTAATTTTTGGCCTTTACTTTTTCCATCTTTAACTTTTATTTTTTTAAAAAGTTATAATGCACAATCTGAAAAAGATGCTTTTTTGATCGGATGGTTTTTTGGCTTAGCTTTTTTTATATTTAGTTTGTATTGGATTTTTAATTCTTTTTTGATTAGATCCGGTATATATATACTACTTCTGCCAATTTGCCTTTTTTCTTTTTCTTGTTTTCTTGCTCTTTTTATAAGTTTTATAACTTATTTGAATTATAAATTTAAAACAAATTTGATTTTTAATATTATTTTCTTTTCAATTTTTTGGACTTTTAGTGAAATTTTAAGAGGATATTTATTAACTGGTTTTCCATGGAATTTATTATCTCATACTCTTTCAAATTTTAATATCTTAATACAAATTTGTTCAGTGATAGGAGTATACGGCTTAACTTTTTTTGTAATTTATTTTATTTTATCATTAAGTATTTTTATTTTAAATTTTAGTAAAAAAAGGGAATACTTTTTATTTTTATCTTCTATCTTTATTTTTATTTCTATATTTTTCTATGGTATCAATAGACTAAATAATTCAAGTTTAACTATCTATAGTTCTGATGTATTTAGAGTTGTTCAACCAAATATAAATCAAATTGATAAATTAAATATTTTAAAAATAGAAAATAATTATAAAAAGTTAATGGATATAAGTTTTAGCAGCAAAATGGGTTCTTTAAATAAATCAGAGAATTTAGTTATTTTTTGGCCAGAAACTGCAATATTTAATTTTAATCACATTTATGATTATGGTGTTTTTAAAAAATTAAATAATAATTTAAAAGAAAATGAATATGTTATTACTGGAATCTTTAGGAACGAAAACAAAGATTATTATAACAGCATATCGATTATTGACAGAAATTTATCAGTAGATTTTGTATATGATAAAATTCATTTAGTACCCTTTGGTGAATATATTCCTTTTAGTAATTTTTTGAATTTTTTTGGATTTAATTTTTTAAATTTAAAAAAAGGTTTTGAAAATCAAGAAATAGTTGAATATAAAAATTTACCTAAATTTAAACCATTAATTTGTTATGAATCTATTTTTCCAGGAAAATTTATAAAAAATAAAAATGACCCAGTATTGTTAGTAAACTTTACTAATGACGCTTGGTTTGGTAATACGATTGGGCCATATCAGCATTTCGTTAATTCTAAATTTAGGGCTATAGAGGAAGGCAAACATTTAATTAGAGTAGCAAATACTGGAATTTCTTCTTCAATAGATCCGTTTGGAAGAGTATTAGAAAAATTATCTTTAAATTCTTCTGGATATTTTGATACAAAAATTTTTATTGGAAATAAAAACAACATACCTATAAAAACTATTTTTAGTAAATATAAAAATAATTTGGTTATAGTATTATTATTAATTTTGTTTTTTTTATTTAATATTTTAAAATACCGATTTCACGAAGGAAAAGAAAAAAATTGAAAGAATATACATTTACAAGTGAATCAGTATCAGAAGGACATCCTGATAAAGTTTGTGATTTGATTTCTGATAGTATTGTTGATCTTTTTTTATCAAAAGATCCAGAGTCTAGAGTTGCAGCGGAAACGATGGTTACGACTAATAAAGTTGTTATTAGTGGAGAAGTTAACGGGCCTAATGTCTTTGAAGAAACATCTCTTGAGGAATTAGTGAGAAATACAATAAAAAAAATCGGTTATGAACAAGAAGGTTTTAACTGGAAAACAGTGTCAATTGAAAATAATCTTCATCAACAATCAGAAGATATTGCAATTGGTGTAAATAAAAAAAATGAAAAGGAACAAGGTGCGGGTGATCAAGGAATTATGTTTGGATATGCATGCAATGAAACAAAAGAATTAATGCCTGCTCCTATTTATTATTCACATTTAATTTTAGAATCATTAGCCAAGTCAAGACATAAAGGTGATAACAAATTATTACTTCCAGATTCTAAGAGTCAAGTAAGTTTGGATTACAAAAACGGCAAACCTTATAGAGCAAGCGCTATTGTTGTATCTACACAACATGATTCAAGTTTAAAACAAGAAGATGTTAAGGAAATTGTAAGACCATATGTAATCGATTCATTGCCTAAAGGTTGGATGTGCGAAGAAGAAAATTTTTTTGTAAACCCCACTGGAAGATTTGTTATTGGTGGTCCAGTTGGTGATTCTGGTTTAACAGGAAGAAAAATAATAGTTGATACATATGGCGGAGCAGCCCCTCATGGAGGCGGAGCTTTTTCTGGAAAAGATCCAAGTAAAGTTGATAGATCGGGCGCATATGCTGCTAGATATTTAGCAAAGAATATTGTTGCCGCAAAACTTGCAGAAAAATGTACTATTCAACTTTCATATGCAATTGGAATTGCGAAACCAATATCAATTTATATTGATACACACGGTGATACTAAAATAAAAGGTAATGATATTTCTGATAAAATATCTCAAATTATGGATTTATCACCTTATGGAATAAAAAAAAAATTATCATTAAATAGACCAATTTATACCCAAACCGCAGCTTACGGACACTTTGGTAGAAAACCTGGAAATAATGGTGAATTTTCTTGGGAAAAAACTGATTTAGTTGAATCTTTAAAAAATATTTTTTGAAAAAATCTAAAAAAA
>CAYXBD010000027.1:0-7383 GCA_964463275.1 uncultured Alphaproteobacteria bacterium
TTGGAAAAATTTCATTTTTAATTTTTGTTAGTTTAAGAATGTTTCTTGTAATTTTTCCCATTAACTCATGTTGAGGTTCATCCTTTATTTCCGGGTCGCCTCTCCACGTTGTAATTAATAGAATTGGTATCTTAAAAGGATAATTTAATGATGTTAAAGGGTTTATCGTATTACCTAAACCTGAATTTTGTATCATAACAACGCTTTTTTTTCCAGCGAGCCAAGCACCTGAAGCAATTCCGACAGCTTCCCCCTCACTTGTTGCTCCAATATATTTTATTTTTTTTGAATTTATAACCCCATTAATTACTGAAGTTAAATTGGAGCATGGCACGCCTGTAAAGAAATTAAATCCATATTTTGATAATTGATTTATTAAAAAATTTGCAGATATCATAAACTCTTATTATTAATTTAATTTAAAAAAATATAAATCTTAATATTATTATAAATAATATATTAAATATGTTATGGAAGAAGACGAAGATATTAAAAAGAAAGTAGAAAACGAGAAAAATTATGATGAATTTAGTATCGAAGATCTCTTAGATGAGATATATAATCTAAAAAAACAATTAAAATATTTAGAAAACTTACTAAAAAACAAAAAATCAGGTCATAAACAAGCTGATAAATTATTTAAAAAATAAAGGTTTTTTTAATAATTTCAAATAGTATAATAGTAAAACCTTTATATAGAGGGAGGGTATTATGAATAAATTAGTTGCGTTATCATTGGCTATTGGTGGAGTAGGTGGAATTATGACTTGGATTTATACTTCAACTCCATTGGCTCTTTCAATACCAATTTCTTTTATCGCTTGGGCATGTTTTGTTGCTGCAGGTGGTAATAATAAAGCTCTAAGTTCAACAATAACAGCATGGCTTTGGGGAGCTGTTGTTGCTTGGCTAACTGCTCTTGTTTTAATACCAAATCTAGGAGGCTTACCTGCTGGATTAGGTGTTCCCGTTGCTATTGCTATTAGTGTATTTGTACTTATATACGGTACAAAAGTTAAGGCTTTTGCACTAGCACCAGGCGCAGTATATGGATATGCTGCTTTTTTTACTGCATTCCTAGCCGGAACTGATGCTTTACAATCAGCTAGTCTCGGAAATCCGCTTATTTTGACAGCTTTATCAGGTATTGCTGGTTCAGTACTTGGTTTAGTTGCACTTAATGTTTCCGCGTCACTAGGAAAATAATTCTTATAGTTATAAGTATTAATTAGAGAAAATCGGTTATTTTATATTTAAAATAGCCGATTTTTTCATATATATTATCTTTTAGAATATTTATTATGGCGGGAGTAGCTCAGTTGGTTTAGAGCGTCGGCTTGTGGTGCCGAATGTCGCCGGTTCGAATCCGGTCTCTCGCCCCAGTAAAATCAATTTAATCAGTAAATTAACTTATATATCTAATAAATTAGATTAACCATTTAGTTGAGTTAAAGACAAGCCTGCGCTCTTTAACAAATTTACATCTGATGTTGTGTCATTATTTCCAGTTGTTAGGAGTTTATCGCCATAAAATATTGAATTTGCACCTGCCATAAAGCACAGTATTTGCGACTCATTTGATAAATCTTTTCTTCCTGCGCTTAATCTAACCCTTGATTTTGGCATAATAATTCTTGCAGTAGCGCACATTCTGACAAGTTCGATAGGATCTATCTTTTTTCTATTTGCTAAAGGAGTTCCTTTTGAGGGTACTAAAGCATTTATTGGCACACTTTCTGGATGAGGTTTAAAATTTGATAAAACTTGTAACATCTTAGCTCTATCCTTGATATTTTCACCCATGCCTATAATGCCGCCGCAACACACAGTAATACCAGCTTTTCTTATTATATTTATTGTTTCAATTCTATCTTGAAATTTTCTAGTAGTTATAATTTTTTTGTAAAAACTAGGGCTAGTGTCAATATTATGATTATATGCTTTCAAACCTGCTTTTGCTAATTTGTTTGCTTGTTTTTGATTTAGCATTCCCAAGGTAACACAAGATTCCATTCCAATTTTTTTTATTCCTTCTACCATTTTAATAATTTTATCAAATTCCGGACCATCTTTTACTTCTCTCCAAGCAGCTCCCATACAAAATCTCGAAGCACCAGATTTTTTAGCTTTTTTAGCTTTTTTTAAGACTTCATTAACATTTAAAAGAGATTCATTTTTTAATCCAGTTTTGTAATGAGCAGATTGCGGGCAATACTTACAATTTTCAGGACAAAAACCTGTTTTTATACTTAATAAACTAGCAAGTTGAACATCTTTTTTAGGAAAGTATTTTTTATGTACTTTTTGTGCTCTGAAAATTAGTTCAAGTAATGGTAAGTTTAAGATTTTTAATATTTCATTTTGCGTCCAATTTGATCTAATCATAACTATATATTAGATGATACATTGAAGATAAATAGAATAAAGTTTTAAATAATATTTAAAAAAAATGTTAAATAAAAATATTTTAAATCACGCAATTCTTAGTTGCAAACATCATAGAGATCTAGATAAAAAAACCATTAAAAAATTTCTACCTGGTTATAAATTAATGGAAAATGCAGGGGGTGAAATTTTTAAAATAATAAAAAGAAAGTTTAAAAAAAAAAATAAAATAAAAATATTATGCGGTCCTGGTAATAATGGAGGAGATGGTTTTGTTGTAGCTAAATTATTAAAAGAAAATGGCTATTTAAATGTGGATTTATTTTCTTTACTTGCTAAAAAAGAATTAAAAGGCGATGCAAAATTAGCCGCTAATAATTTTAATGGTAAATTAAAAAGTTTTTCTAATTTTAAAGTATCAAGTGACGATTTAATTATCGATGGGCTTTTTGGGTCAGGTTTAAAGAAGAATATATCTGGTAATTTAAAAAGAATTATAGAAAAAATAAATTTAAAAAAACCGTATTGCATATCTATTGATATTCCTTCTGGAATTAATGGTGATACCGGTGAAATACAAGGTATTGCAATACAGTCAAAGGATACAATTACATTTACTAGAAAAAAACCTGGTCATTTATTAACACCAGGAAAAGAATATTGTGGGAATTTAATAACAGTAGATATTGGAATTAATTTAAAAAACTTAGGATTTAAACCTAAAATTTTTGAGAATCATCCTGATAATTGGAAAAATGATTTTCCATGGCCAAACCAAAAATCTCACAAATATACTAGAGGTTATTCTTTGATTATCTGTGGTGAAAAAATGACCGGTGCTTCTAGATTAGCGGCAAGAGGAGCTGCAAGAATAGGATGCGGGCTTATTTGTCTTGGAGTCCCAAGAAAAGCTTTTAATATATATGCAACAGAAAATCCCATAGCTTTAATTGAGAAAGTTGAAGATGAAAAAGATTTAAATGCTTTATTTAAAGATAAACGAATAAACACAATTTTAATTGGACCCGGATTAGGAATTAGTCATAAAAAATTAAAACTAATTTTAAAAACAGTAAAGGAAAAAGGAAGAACGATAATTTTAGATGCCGATGCTCTAAAAAATAATTTTAAAAAAATTGTATCAAAAAATAAAACAAAAATTGTTATTACGCCACACCAAGGAGAATTTTCACAAGTTCTAAAAAGTTTAAAAATTAAAAATACTAAAAATAAATTTTTATCAGCCAACGGATTTGTTAAAAAAACAAAAATTAATTTAATATTAAAAGGCAATATAACAATTATTTCTTCACAAGACGGAAGAATTTCAATAAATACAAACACATCACCCTTTTTAGCAACTGGTGGTTCAGGTGATGTTCTAGCTGGAATGATTACGGGTTTAATTGCACAGAAAATGGATATTTTTAATGCATGCTGTGCAGCAGTATGGATTCATGGTGAAATTGGCAAACTTAAAGGACCAGGATTGATTGCAGAAGATTTACCTGAAATGATACCAAAAGTATTAAAAAAAATTAAGAAAATATAATTGAAAAAATTAACTAATTGAGTATTTTCTAGATGTAAAGAAAGATTGCGGGTGTGGCGGAATTGGTAGACGCGCTGGTCTTAGGAACCAGTGGATTTTTCCATGGGGGTTCAAGTCCCTCCACCCGCACCATAAAAAAAAAAGACATGAATATTAAGAAATAATAAATAATATATTTTATATGCAAGTAAAAGAACTAAAGAAAAAAGGATTAGAAAGAGAATTTAAAATAATTGTTTCTTCTAAGGAAGTTACAGATAAGTTAAATGGAAGCTTGGAAAAAATATCTAAGGACGTAGAAATAGAAGGGTTTAGAAAAGGCAAAGTACCTCTTAATATTGTAAAACAAAGGTTTGGTCAAAACGCATTAAATCAAACGCTTGATGAACTTATTCAATCTACAAGTAATGAAGTAATAAGAGAAAATAATTTAAGATTAGCAATTAAACCAAAGGTTGATGTTAAAAATTTTGGTGAAGAAAAAGACCTTGAATATATTATGACATTAGAACTATTACCTGAATTTAAAGCTGAAGATATTAAAAAACTTAATTTAACAAAATTTGTTTCTAAAGTTAATGAAGAAGATTATAAAAAGACTTTAGATACTTTATCTCAAACGCAACAAAATTTTCAAAAAAAAGAAGGGAAAATAGTTCAAAATGGTGACGGTGTTCTACTTAATTTAAGACCAACTTATAATAATGAAATTGTTAAAGAAGCATTAATTGAGAATAGAATGACAATTGTTGGAAATAAAATGATTATACCTGAAATTGAAAATAAAATAATAGGAACTAAAGAAGGTGACAAATTGAATTTTATATGTAAATTTCCAAAGAATTTTCCAAACAAAAACATTGCAGAAAAAGATGTTAAGGTCGAAATTGATATTTTAGAAGTAAGAATTCCACAAAAAAAAGTTTTAGATGATGATTTTGCTAAGTCTTTAGGAGCTGCAGATATTAATGATCTTAAAGAAAAAGTAAAAAAACAAATGCAAGGAGAATTGGATAATCTTTCTAAAACGGTTATTAAAAAAGATTTGATTGATAAGCTAGATAAAATTCACAAAATTAACCTTCCACAAGGATTAGTTAATTATGAGTTTGAAAACATATGGGCAAAATTTAGCGATGATAAATCAAAAGGTCTTATAGATAAAAGTGATAAAAATAAAAAAGAAGATGAATTAAAAAAAGAATACAAATCAATAGCAGAAAGAAGAGTAAAAGTTGGCTTAGTTTTAGCAAAAATAGGAGAAGATAACAAAATTACTGTTACAGATGATGACATAAAAAAAGCAATTGAAGAAGAAATATTAAGACAGCCAGATGCAAAAGAACAAATTATAAAATTTTATACAGAAAATTCTCAAGCCCTTGCTTCATTAAAAGCACCAATATTTGAAGAGAAGGTAGTTGATTATATATTAGGAAATATAAAAATTGAAAAAAAACAAGTAACCAGAGAAGAATTATTAAAAAAACAAAAAAACATTTAAAAAAAAAAAATAATAAATATCTATATTTATAATGACAAAATCTAAGGTAAATAATTTGAGTACTTTAATACCAATGGTTGTAGAACAAACATCCAGAGGAGAGAGATCTTATGATATATACTCAAGGTTATTAAAAGAAAGAATAATTTTTCTCACAGGTATTATTGAAGATAACGTTGCATCATTAGTTTGCGCTCAATTGCTTTTTTTAGAATCTGAAAATCCGAATAAAGATATATCATTTTATATTAATTCCTCTGGCGGTGCTGTTACATCAGGTCTAGCAATTTATGATACGATGCAATATATAAAACCAGATATTACAACTGTATGTATCGGACAAGCTGCATCTATGGGCTCATTATTACTAGCAGCAGGAACAAAAAATAAAAGATACGCATTACCTCACTCGAGAATAATGGTTCACCAACCATCAGGCGGTGTTCAAGGTCAAGCATCAGATATACAAATTCATGCAAATGAAATTTTGACTATCAGAAAAAAATTAAATGAAATTTATGTAAAGCATACTGGTCAGGATATAAAGAAAATAGAAGAACATCTTGATAGAGATAGTTTTATGGGGCCAGATGAAGCTAAAACTTTTGGATTAATTGATAAAATCGTAAATAAAAGAGAAGATATAGAAAATATCACTAACAAAGGTTAATTTTCTATTGCAATTAATGAATTAAGATTCATATAATTTTAATAAGGATTCTTATATATTATGATTAAATCAACTAGCGATAACTCTAAAAATACCTTGTATTGCTCATTTTGTGGCAAAAGCCAACATGAAGTAAAAAAATTAATTGCTGGTCCAACAGTTTTTATTTGCGATGAGTGCGTTGAATTATGTATGGATATTATAAAAGAGGAAAACAAGTCTCATGTATTAAGGTCAGATTCTGGAGTTCCATCACCTAGTGATATTGAAAAAACTTTAAATGATTATGTTATTGGCCAAAATAAAGCAAAAAGAATATTATCAGTAGCTGTACACAACCATTATAAAAGGTTACATCATATCTCAAAATCTAATGATGTTGAATTATCTAAATCAAATATACTTTTGATTGGTCCAACGGGTTGTGGAAAAACTTTACTCGCACAGACATTAGCTAGAATACTAGATGTGCCATTTACAATGGCTGATGCAACTACATTAACAGAAGCAGGTTATGTGGGAGAAGATGTCGAAAATATTATACTAAAACTATTGCAGTCAGCAGATTATAATGTTGAAAAAGCACAAAGAGGAATTGTTTATATTGATGAAGTAGATAAAATTTCACGAAAATCAGAAAATCCTTCTATAACAAGAGATGTTTCCGGTGAAGGTGTACAACAAGCTTTGCTAAAATTAATGGAAGGAACAACTGCGTCTGTACCTCCGCAGGGAGGGAGAAAACATCCACAACAAGAATTTTTACAAGTTGACACAACTAATATTTTATTTATTTGTGGAGGCGCTTTTTCTGGATTAGAAAAGATTATTGATTCTAGAGAAAAAGATACTTCTATTGGATTCGAGTCAAAGTTAAGAATTCACAATAGAAATGAAGCAACAAACTTATTTAATAAAGTTGAATCAGAAGATCTTTTAAAATTCGGTCTGATTCCTGAATTTATTGGCAGATTGCCAGTAGTTGCTGTATTAGAGGATTTAAATAAAAATTCTTTAGTAGAAATACTTACAGTTCCAAAAAATTCACTCATAAAACAATATCAAAAACTATTTGAAATGGAGAACGTTAAACTAAGTTTTACTAAAGATGCTCTTACAAGCATCGCTGATCTTTCTATAAAAAAGAGAACCGGTGCCAGAGGTTTGAGGTCAATATTAGAAAATATTTTACTTGATACTATGTACAAACTACCTGTTATTGATGGTTTAGAAGAAATTGTAGTTAATTCTGAAGTTGTAAGAAAAAATAGA
>CAYXBD010000028.1:0-6763 GCA_964463275.1 uncultured Alphaproteobacteria bacterium
CTGCATCATCTGGCATAATCCCTGACTTTTGAGGCTCCTTGCCTGTGTTGATTTGTATCATATATGAAATTTTTCTTTTCAAATTATCCTCTTCTTTTTTTAGAGCTTTTGCAATTTTTTCTCTATCTACTGTTTGAATAACATCAAATATTGAAATTGCATCTTTTGCTTTATTGCTTTGAAGGGGGCCAACAAGATGTAATTGAATATTGGAATATTTATTTTTAAGCAGGGGCCATTTAGTAATAGTTTCTTGAACTTGATTTTCTCCAAATATTTTATGTCCGGAATCTAAGGCAGAAATAACCCTTTCTATTGGTTGCCTTTTAGAGATTGCAATAATTTCTATATTTTTATTTTGTTTAATTTTTGTATCAATTAATTTTGATAACGTGTCAGCAATTTTTTTTTTAATTGAATTAATATTTGTTAAAACTTTTTGATTTTCCATTTTTTTTACTACAATTATTATAAATGCGATCTTTAAATTCACATATAAAAATAAATAAACTTTTAAATTATTCAAAAGAAATTAAAAGCAAAGATAATAAACTTCCAAAAGTAATAATAATTTTTGATGACGAGTCATTTGATAGAAAAAAATTATTAAAGTTAAAAATACCAAAAAAATCAGCATTTTTATTAAGATCTTATGAAACAAAAAAACGAAAAAAAATTGCCAAACAACTTTTAAAATTCTGTAAAATGAAAAAAATAAAGTTGTTAATTGGTTCTGATGTAAAATTAGCAGAAGACATAAATGCGCATGGAATTCATCTTCCTGAATATATGATTAGAAACAATAAAATTAATTGGATTAATATTAAGAATGTAAAATCTAATAAAAAATGGATTATTACTACAGCAGCCCATAATGTACAAGCACTTAAAAAAGCTGAGGAGCTAAATATTGATGCTGTTTTATTATCTCCAGTATTTCCATCTAAGAGTCATCCAAATAGCAAGAATTTAGGTTTAAACAAATTTTCGAAAATTGTAAAAAAAACAAAATTACCAATTTATGCACTAGGCGGAATCAATATAAAAAACATAAAATCTTTAATTGAAACTGATATTATAGGATACGCATTTCAAAGGGGAGAATGATAAAGAAAATTATAATAATTCTAACTTTATTTTTATTAACTACTAGTTGTAGTAAAATAAATATGTTTGGGTTTGGGGAGAAAAAAGATGAATTTAAAAAATTAGGAATTAATAAGTCTTTATGGGTAGCATCTAACAATTTATTAAATAAATATGATGATTTTAAAAGTAATTTAAAGGAAGGAAATATTTTAACTGGTTGGATAGAATCTGATCAAAATACTGTAAGATTTAGAATATCAATATATATTGTAGGATCCGAATTAGATGTAGATAATGTAAAAATTTTTTCAGAAAAAGAAGTTAATATAAATGGAATATGGCAAAGACAACAGGTAAGCGAAGCGTTTAATACTAAACTTAAAATGAAAATAATAAAGGATGCAAAAAGTTTAGCTCTCTAATAATTATGGAAAAATATAACTTCAAGCAAATTGAAGAAAAATGGCAGGGCGAATGGGAAACTAAGAAGCTTTTTAAAGCGAAAGCAGAAAAAAATAAAAAAAAATATTATGTTTTAGAAATGTTTCCGTACCCGTCTGGAAAATTACATATGGGCCATGTAAGAAATTACACTTTAGGAGATGTAATTGCACGATTTAAATATATCAATGATTTTAATGTTTTACACCCAATGGGATGGGATTCCTTTGGGCTACCTGCTGAAAATGCTGCAAGAGAAAATAATATTCATCCTAAAGAATGGACTTTAAAAAATATAAATACAATGAAAACTCAATTAAAAAAAATGGGATTTTCTTATGATTGGGATAGAGAAATTTCAACTTCAAATAAAAATTATTATCACCATGAACAAAAAATATTTTTAGAGTTTTATAAAAAGGGATTAGTTTATAAAAAATCAACATATGTCAATTGGGACCCAGTTGAAAAATGTGTTTTAGCTAATGAACAAGTTATAGAAGGAAAAGGATGGAGATCAGGTGCAAAAGTTGAAAAAAAACTTATGTCTCAATGGTTTTTAAAAATAACAAAATATGCAAAAGATTTAGAAAAGTCATTAGAAAATTTAAAATTTTGGCCAGAACAAGTAAAAACAATGCAAAGGAATTGGATTGGAAAATCTAAAGGACTAAGAATTAATTTTAGTTTAGATAATAAGGAAAACAATATAGAAGTTTTTACAACCAGACCAGATACTTTGTTCGGAGCATCATTTATTGCTCTTGCATCTGAACATCTAATTTCAAAAGAATATGCAAAAAAAAATAGAAAAATAAAAGAATTTGTAAAAAAATGTAGCGAAAATTTAAATTTACAAGAAGAAGAATTTGAAAAATTAGAAAAAATAGGTATCCAGCTGCCTTTTAATGCTATTCATCCAATTACAAAAGAAAAAATACCAGTTTATATAGCAAATTTTATTATTATGGAATATGGAAGCGGAGCAGTTTTTGGATGCCCTGCACATGATCAAAGAGATTTTGAATTTGCAAAAAAATATAATCTTAATATAAAACAAGTAATTAAATCTTCAGAAAATAGTACATTAAAAGAAGCGTACACAGGAGATGGTAGACTTATAAATTCTGATTTTTTAAATGGATTAAATGTAAATAAGGCGAAAGAAAAAATATCTAAATTTCTTATAAAAAAAAAACAAGCTAAAAGTGAAACAATTTATAGATTAAAAGATTGGAGTATATCAAGACAAAGATATTGGGGATGTCCTATTCCTATAATGTATTTAAAAGACGGAACAGCTGTTCTAGCAACAGATAAAGATTTACCAATTAGCCTCCCAGATGATATTGATTTTTCCAAAAACCAGAATCCCTTACAAGAACATCCTAAGTGGAAATATACAAAATATTCTAAAACTGGTGAAAATGTATTAAGAGAAACAGAAACTTTTGATACTTTTTTTGAATCTTCGTGGTATTTTGCTAGATTTTGTTCACCTAATTCTGAAGATATAATTGATAAAAAAGAATCTAAATACTGGCTTCCTGTAGATCAATATATTGGAGGAATTGAACATGCAATTCTTCATCTTTTGTATTCAAGATTTTTTACTAGAGCACTTTATGATTGTGGTTTATTAAATATTAAAGAACCATTTGAGAATTTACTCACTCAAGGCATGGTTTGTCATAAGACATTTAAAGATAAACAAGGGAATTGGGTTACGCCTAATGTTTTTGATGAAGAAAAAAATAAAAAAGAATTTTTAATTGGAAAAAGTGAAAAAATGAGCAAATCAAAAAAAAATGTAGTTGATCCTGATTTAATATTAAATAAATTTGGGGCAGATACAGCAAGATTCTTTATGTTGTCTGATAGTCCGCCGGAAAAAGACTTAGAATGGACAGATACCGGAATTAAGGGAGCTTATAAATATTTAAATAAATTGTGGGACTTAGTAGAAAAAAATTTGAATATTTTATTAGAAGAAAAACAAAATATAAAAAATTTTGATAAAAATGATTCATTAGTGGCAGAAATTAATAGAACTATATATTACGTGACTCTTGATTATGAAAACTTTAGATTTAATCGAGCAATAGCAAGAATAAGAGAATTTACAAATATATTATTTGAAAATGAAAAAAAATTAATAAAAGATAGTAAATTATTCAAATTTCTATTGGAAAACATAATAAAAATTATTAGTCCTATGGTTCCTCATATTTCAGAAGAGATGTGGCGCCTTTTAGGAAATAAAAATTTTTTAATTAAAAGCGGATGGCCTATAGTAAATAAAAAATTTTTAAAAATTAAAGATTTTACTTTGGTAGTTCAAATAAATGGTAAATTAAGAGAAACAATTGATTTGCCTTTTGATACAGATATATCTGAAATTGAGAAAAAAGTTTTGTCTTTACCCAAAGTAATGAAAATAATAGGGAATAGTAAACCAAAAAAAATTATTGTAGTTAAAAATAGAGTTGCAAATATAGTTATATAAATGACAAAAATAAAATTATTTTTATGCCTAATGTTTTTTTTTATAACAATTAGTTGTGGTTATCAACCTATATACTCAAAAAATATAAATACAAATAATGAATTATTTTCTATTTCGGTTTCAAATATAAAAGATAGATCAGGCCAAATTTTAAGAAATTTTCTTATAAACCAACTCAATCCAGAAAACAAAAGAGCAATTACAAAGTATAGACTTACAGTTGAAATAACTGAAAACAAATTAGAACTTGGATACAGAAGAGATATGTCTGCCACAAGAACAGATTTAGAAAATATAGCAAAATATAATTTAGTGGATATAAAAGAAGGAAAAGTTCTTATAGAAGAAGAGATAAAGTCCATATCTAGTTTTGATATTGTTGATTCTGTTTATGCTACAAATGTTGCTGAAAAAGATGCTAGAAAAAAAAATTTACAAGTTATAAGTGATGATATTTTTACAAATTTAGTAGTTTATTTTAAAAAAAACTGATTCATTTGGACTTTAATTTAAAAAATTTTAATTTTCTTTGGATAGGATTCTAATAATTTTATCATATTCTTTTTTTCAATCGCAATACATCCTTTAGTTGCAATAGTATTTGCATTAGCTAAATGCAGAAAAATAGCACTGCCCTTACCTTTTATTATAGGATTATCGTTATATCCAATGACAATTAAAATATCGTATAAAATATCTTTTCTCCATAATTTTTCGCCTAAATCTAGATTTTTTGTCTCAACTATTTTGTTATAAAAAGAACTTTTAGGATCATCACAGCAAATATGATTTTTTTTTATTACATAAATTGGTAAATTGGTTTTTGGTTTTTTAACTCTATCAGGTCTATACATAACATATTTTAAAGGAAAAGTTCCTTCTGGAGTTTTAAGATCTCCTTCTTTTTTATTAGAAGTAGTGCCCCTTTTACCCAAATAGCATTTAAAATTATATTTAGGTAATTTTATTATTCCTGTTTTTTTAATAAATATTTTCATTATATTTATAAATACTATGAATTTATTGGTAGTTGAAAATAACTTTTTATTAAAAGAAAACTTTTTTTTTCAATCAGATTTAAAAGATAATTTTAATTTGATTTTTTTATCCTCTATTAAGAGTGTGAAAGGAATATTAAATAAAAAGAAATTTGATTTTATTATTGTTAGTTCTTTAGCTCAAAATTTAAATTCTTTTCAAGTGATCACAAATCTTTTTAAAACAAAACCAAAAAATAAAATAATTCAAATACTAGAAAAAAATAATGATTTTAAACATAATTTTTCTTCTTATTATTTAAAAAAGCCACTTGCAATTAACAAACTATTATTAATATTAAGCCGTACTAAAAAAACTAAATTAGTTGAAAAAAAAAAATTTAATTTAAAAAATGGATTAATTTTTCAAAAATTTCAAAGAAAAATTTTAAATACTAAAAAAAAAGCATTAATTCTAACTGAAAAAGAATCTGAAATTTTAGAATATTTATTAAAAGAAAAAAAATTTATAAAAAAAAGGGATTTATTAGAAAATATTTGGGGTTTTAATAGTAAAGTCAAAACAAGAACATTAGAAACCCATATTTATAGATTGAGAAAAAAAATAAATAAAAATTTCGGAGTAAATAAATTTATAAATGTAAAAGATAATTCTTATAAACTTTTTTAATTTCTTATTAATTCAAAAGTTTTAGGTTTAAAATTTTTTTTTTTAATTATATTTAATAAAGCAACCGTTGTTTCAATCTCATGATTATCTGTTACAATCCATTTCTTTAGTTTTATTGGATGTGATGAAAAAATTAATTCTACTTTTTTTATATTTTCTATATTTTTGTCAACCAATGTAAGAGTAATCTTTCCACCTTTTTTTTCTAATTTGTTTATATTAAAATCATTTTTTAAATATATATTTTTTTTTAATAATATCCATGCAGGACTTTTTTCTATTATTACTGATTGAATTTCATTTAATTCCGTATCAAAGTAATGAAGCCACATTCCATCAGCTACAATTAAAAATTCTTTAGATTTTTTATACTCAATTCTTAGTTTCCCCGGTTTTGATATTAAAATTTTACCACCTTCTTCGGAACCACTTGTAGAACTTTGAATGAATTGAGACGAAATATTATCAAGTTGATTTAAATAATTTTCTAATTGATTAAGTAGCTTGTTATCAAATGAAGATATTTTTTTAGTAAAAAAACAAAATACTAAAAAAGTATATAAAAAAAAATTTCTCAATTTATTTGTTTATTAGAACTTCTCGTCTTCCTATTCGGTCTGCTTTTGAAACAACATTATTATCTTCCATTTTTTCTATTATTCTTGCAGCTCTATTATAACCAATTCGAAAATGTCTTTGAATTAAACTTGTTGAGGCTTGTTTTTTTGATATTACTAATTCTACAGCTTCAGTATAAAATTCATCATTTTCTTCAGATGTATTATTATTAGTTATTTCATTTTTTTTCTCATCTGTAACTCCATCTACATAAGATGGTTTTCCTTGAGATTTTAAAAATTTTGCTACTTTTGTTATTTCATTGTCACTAACAAATGGTCCATGAATACGTCTTATATTACTAGCTCCTGACATATAAAGCATATCTCCTTGACCTAGAAGATATTCAGCCCCTTGCTCTCCAATAATTGTTCTGCTATCTATATTTGTTGCTACCTGATAACTAATTCTGTTTGAAAAATTTGCTTTTATTGTTCCAGT